>JBAYNV010000113.1:0-7054 GCA_041678685.1 Clostridia bacterium | reverse complement strand
CAGATACCAGCCTCTGTCCCATTCGTTGTCAGTCTGATCTTCATAAACTATGAATGCCTGCTGGAGTTCATGTAAGGCAGGGGTTATATCCTTTACGAGGATGCCTGTCATTTCTTTCATCAGTTTTATATTCATCGGCCCTTCATGCTCGAACAGTTCTATTAGCTCAGCTTCTATTTCCGTATACTGTTTTATGGGTTTTCTGTATATTGCTGCAAACAACTCCAGTTCCGCCTGTTCGATATATGCCACGGAACCGTTTTGAAAGCGCCCCTTGACTATGATCCTTTTTGCCCTGCGTTTCTGATTGTGATCATTATCAGGGAAATCCGTCCTGTGCACGATCCTCGGAGGATCTCCAGGACAGCACCAGTATAGAGTCTGCACGGGCGACATATCCCTGAAGAGTGCATCATACTCTTTTATGCCTGCTTTTATTATGAGGTACTGACGCTTCATTCTCAGAGCGTTTATATTTTCCTGATCCAGCATGCTTTTCCTTTCCTTCAGAACGATGTTATCTCATCAAACAGCTTATTTGCATAACTGTCCGTCATTGAAGATATGAAATCTATCACCGCCTGGATATAATCCTCTTTTTTATCAAGGTCATACAGCGGTATGTTTATGAGATTCGAAGGCCTGTCCGATATGAACGAATACTTATTCAGTCTTTCGGAAAATGAGTTGACAAGTTCCGGATATATGAGCGCGTATTTCGATTTCATATTTTCCGCTGATCCGTTTCCTTTATAAAACGACATGAGCATGCTGAACAAAGACTCAATGATCAGTTTTGCTTTCTTTTCATATATCCTCAACCTGCTTGTCCCATATATGTATTTATAGTTGAAATCCTTTATTTTCTTCAGCAGCTCGAATCCTTCGTCGGAAAAGCATATACCGTGTTCGGGATCGCTGTTTAAGCAGAGGTCAGTGGTCAGATTGTATATTATGGTGGTATTGTTCATGTCAAGACGTTTGACATCCTTCATATATATGACCTTGAGCCTCAGTGCGTCTTCGATATCCCTTCCGATGTATGCTATTATATCCGAAGCCTTCACGACGCATCCTTCGTATGTAAAAGGGGCTGTCAGTGTGGGATCATTTATACTGCTCAGATCTATTATTTCATTTCGGGGTTTAAGCTGTTTGTTTTCGATCTCACCGCAGTGCGTCACTATCCCGTCTCTTACGGCATATGTGAGATTCAGATTCTCTTCTTTTCCCTCAGCATTCTGGATCGTCTCGCATTTATCTACGAACCGCAGGCTGTTCTGTTCATGCCTGAACCTTTCATTAAGATGCTTCCTGGTAAGTTCGTCCAATATCCTCTCGCCGCTATGACCGAAAGGCGCATGCCCGAGATCATGTCCGGCCGCTATAGCCATGACAAGCTCTTCATTCAGTCCAAGGTGCTTGGCTATCGTAAAACCTATGGAAGAGACATTGTTCACATGTTCCGCTCTGGTGCATACATGATCGTTCCTGGTGGCAAAAAACACCTGCGTTTTGCTTTTGAGCCTCCTGTATGCCCTGCTGTTTATTATTCTCGTATAGTCACGGTAGAAGTCAGAGCGTATGTCGTTCTCGCGCCTGCTTATTTCATTTTCCCTCGAAATCATCTGTTCCCATTTGGGATTGTCCTCTGTTGCGGAATAACCATAAAATTTTTTCATTTAAAACCACCAGCTTGGAAGCCATCTCAGGAGTTCGATATAATCGACACTCACTTTCAGCCCTGTCATCGCAGGATAGAATGCTGCAAACACCAGGGCGCAAACGATAACGAATATATTAATGTATTTCTTGTTTTTGGGATCCTTGTCAATAAAGTATTCTGCCATATATATAAGGGAAAGTATCATGAATGGTACACATCCGAAATAGTGATACAGGAAGGTTATGCTCCTTGGAGCTATAGCCCAGGGCAGCCAGATAGACAGATATCCTGCAAGAATGAATGTACCTCTCTTATCCCTTCTCTTCCATGCGATAAATGCTGTTGCAACCATTGAAAATATGCTTGTCCACCATATGATCGGATTGCCTATCGCAACTATCGTGCCCCATTCGCCTTCGGCTGCTATGGGAGCGGAATAGTAATACACAGGCCGGTACATTATAGGCCATGAATACCAGGATGATTTGAACGGATGATCCTGAGACACTCCCGAATGATAATTCCACATGCTCTTCTGTGCTGTGATGATATTATCCAGCTTCTCGGCTAATGTGAACTTCACATCGCCTATAGCCGCAGACTGTATTTCAAATATCGGTTCATAACATGCGCAGTATATGACCGCCGGTATAATGATGAAGAATATGATACAGAATATGCAGGTGACCAATGTGTTTCTGACTGTCAGTTTATGGCCTCCGTGTACGATGCGGCCTTTTCCTATAGACTTCATTTCCTTGATCAGCTTGTAGAACAGAAGGAATGCAAGCCCCGCTCCGGCATAAAAGCCTATCCACTTTATGGATATCGCCAATCCGAAGAACAGTCCGCTGAAAAATAGTGGTACAAGCGTTTTAAAATAACCTGTACGTCTCAGATCCATATCGAGATAACCTGACATGAAATAGAATGAAAGCATTATAAACAGAACAAGATAGCTGTCTACTGTTCCGAGCCTTGTCTGTACGAAATGCATGCAGTCTGCCGCAAGAAGCAACGCTCCTATAAATGCAAAATACTTGTTTTTAAAGAGCTTCATGCAAAGAGCATACATGACAGGGATCATGATCCCGCCTGCTATGGCGCCCATAGCTCTGTATCCGAAAGGATTCACTCCGAATATCTGATATGACCACATAATGATTATCTTTCCAAGATGCGGATGGGTATTTTCATATATGGTCTCATTTCCAATAAGGAATTCATATGCCGTCCTGGGAAAATATACTTCGTCAAAATATGTGCTGTTCATATATGAAGGCTCATAAACATAAAGATCCTGCTCGTCAAATAACTTATATGCGTTTTCGTCATTGAATGTTGTTAACGTAGTAGACTCTATCGGTATCGGCGTGTCTTCACCCTGGGCAAAGAAACATACTTCAAGTATCTCTCCCTTTATCCCTCTTATGCCTTCGTCCTCATCATCGACATACCATGTTGCGGATATTTTTATTGAATCCGTAGTTATCGTTTCAGTAGGTTCGACATACAGCCACTTCATGAATTTGCTCGTTCCTCTTTCCAGAGTCGCGAAGTAGACATAATCCCCTGAATCGTCCCTGTAATACAGTTCCAGAGCTGTCACGTTATACCATGTGTCTCCAAGACCGCACAGATATGTGATCCTCTGTATCGTCTCTTTTTCCGTGAAATCCGCTATTATGCCTGCACGTTCACGGTGAGGCGTCCATCCGCTGGTGGGAGCTTTGATATTGCCAAGGTTGGTAAGCGCCAGTACCATATAAAGTACGGTAAGGATAATGATAGGCAATTTATCTTTAAAATTGCGCTTTTTCTTTGGTTCTTCCTGTTTTTTCTTTTTCAGGACATATTTTATTTGCGTTTCAGGCCCGAAGAAATTGTCTTCCATATCCATTGACAGGCAGTCGCCTGGCAGCTCCATTCTTGTGTGATCACATATGAAGATATTATATACCCTGGCACTGCTCTTTTAAAGTTAAAAGCTGTTTTTCTCCTGGACCATTATCTTTATGATCGTGTTCGGATTCGCATGCTTTTTAAACTCTTCAGCATCCGAAAGAGAACCTTTAATTTATTGCAATATCTGATATCATACAAAATAGGGGATAATCGTGATTCATAATATATACCCGGTTACTTTAAATTATGTAAAGTCATGTATCTACATAATACTATGCAAATTCTAAAATACAGCAGCTTGTTTATTGCAGATTCTTATCAATATGGACAAATAAATCAATATAAAAATCTGCTACTATCATTATTGACGTAAATCTATATATATCAGTGTTTTACCATCGTCTACACAGAATGTATCATCCTGAAAATGAGTTATCTTTCCATTCTCCAATATGAGTTCATCCTGATACAGAACCTTCTTTGTTTCAGTATCAATAACCACTATATGCTCACTTCCGGTATATCCTTCTTCTTTGGAAGCATAAACCGATGTAAGCATTAACAGATATTTCCCGTCTGCAGTAAAGGAAAAGTCTTTAATTGCCATGCACTTATCAATATTATCTGTTATGCATGTTAACTTTCCTATATCATTCCCCTCCATGGTAATTGTATATATCTCCCAGGCAGGATCGAGATAGGTACCGGTATAAGCAGCGAAATATTTATCTATGTAATGCCCAGCATATTGGACAATACTGCCAGCACCATATAACTCAATGCTGCTGCCGTCACGTATGTCATATATGCATGTATAGCGATCCGCTGGAGCTGTTCCATTCATTACTGTACATTCATAAAAGAACCGATTGCTGTCTAATACTTCCTTGAAGATATAATATTTTCCCCGAAAATAACCTGTATCTAATTTCTCCTTGAGAAGGATATTCTTTTCATTCTTTATTGAATTAAAAAGACTTATTGATTTATCTTCCTGCATTAGTTTATAATCCGTACCAGGGATATCTATTGTAATATTAGGGAAATATTCACTTTGTACATTTTCTTCGATCACCTGTCCAAGAGCATTGACAGTGTCATGATATGTATCAGAATCAATATAATACTTTATTGTGCATATTCCATCATGCGCAGATAAATATGTCCATCTTGGATATATCTTAGAGAAAATTATACTGTTTTTTGACAAGTCAACTATATATGCAGTAGAAACAGGGTCAGGCACGAAAAAGGCTACAATATCCTTATTCAGAGGAACATATTCTTCTCGATAACTATCTTTAGCATAATCTACATCTTTTATAAGCTCTGTAATAATACTGTAATCAGAGACATTTATTATCTTCGCTTTTTCTGTTGAATTTAATATACTGCCTGCTTCAGTATACCCGTTAAAAGTGAACCTGTTATCCGCTACGACATAATTATACAGATCCGTCCGGGTATCAAGCATATTTTCCTCACCTTGAAGGAAGCCTGATAAAATAACTGTGCCATCCTCATTATAGAAGACAACAACCTGTATATAGAAACCGTAATATCCGGAAGTACTCCTGGTCATGCCTTGAATGTCTTTATTTGCACTCAATGCAACCCGATACTGTTTTGTTTTAACTGTGTATCCATCAAGCATCGATGAGTCCGTTTTATCATAAATGTAGTATTTGGAATCCTCGTAAATATCTGTAGTTATTCCGATATAAGTGATCTCATTACTGTAATACTTGTTACCTAAATACTGCCTTGTCCAGTTTACTAAAGGATACTGAAAATCCTGCTTACTTATAAATGATATGTTTGCATTTATAATTTCATTTCTCTCTACAGGAAAGTAAGTAGAGTCAACGCTTCCATTTATTACACATGTCAATGATCTTCCTTTAGCATAGTATTCTGCATATGACCCTGCTTCGCAGGTAATAACAGCATCCTCGGGAAAACAGTCCCTATTTATCGATATGACACTGCTTGGTATAGTAATATTCAACCCTTTATTGTTAGCGAATGCATTCCTTTCGATTATGCTGATGTTATCCGGTATAGTCATACTTAAAAGATCACATGATGAAAGTGCATATTCCCCAATTGTGTCAACACCGGGGAAGTAAGGTATTACAAGGTTCGGAGCCGGTTTGCCTATATGCCCCAATAGAACATTACCTTCGACTACCCAGAATGATGTCACACCCTTGCCTAAAGTTATCTTATCTTCCGCCAAACTGCCAAAAGCACTAGGTCCGATATATGATACGCTATCAGAAACAACTACAGAATTAAGATTAATACCTGAAAATGCATAATCACCTATGTACGTAACGCTGTTAGGAATAACTATTGAAGTCAATTGATGACCGGAAAATGCATAATCACCTATGTATGTAACGCTGTCAGGAATAACTATTGAAGTTGTGAAATTATCTAAGAATGCGGCATCACCTATGTATTTTAAATTGCCTGGTAGCATTAAATTTGTAATTTTGCAGTTATAGAAAGCATTATCGTTGATTGTTTCTACATTTTTTCCTAAGGTTAATTCACTCACACCACACCATTCAAACGCAGATTCCTCTATTATCTTTACGGTATCCGGTATTATAAGTCTATGAATTTCTTTACCTCTGAAGGCATCTTCACCTATCTTGACTACTTCAACCCCACTTATGCTGCTTGGTATACTTACATTCCATCCTCCTAATGTATCGTAATCCAATATAATCCCGTGTATCGCATCAAAAGTGAAATACTTTTCTGGTGTAAAAGCTTCCGGATTTTCAGGAACAGGTGTTGGTGTCGGAGTCGGAGGCTGGGTAAATGTATATGTCGGTGTAGGTTCAAAATGGGGTGATGGTGAAACTGTCTGGTTTGGCGTAGGCGCTATGCTGAGTGAAGGCTCTAATGAAGCAGAAGGTGATTCAATAGGGCTTGGTGATACAGATTCTATAACCACAGAACTACCAGGGCTTATTGTTTCTATAAGCTTATCGCATGCTGTCAAAAGAAACATGCAAATTAATATTAATATAAGTAATGTGATACTCTTAAACTGCTTCATTATATACTTCATTATACCTCATTATTCCAAATAGTCATACTCGACAGCACCGCAACTGCTACATGTCCTCGTGTATACACGGACATAATACTGAAGATCCTCATCATAATATCTGTACTGATATATCCATGATCCCCAGCTGTGATCCAGTATCGGTATAGTCTGTGTTGACAGTACTGCGCCGCATCCGTAACATTTCTGTGAGCGTATACCTGAAGCAGTGCAGGTTGCTGCCGTTGTGACTGACCAGTATGTACCTCCAGAATGATTAGCAGGATTTTCATCGATAGTTCGTTCCTCAAAATAGCTACATCCTGAACAGTAGCTTCTTTCGCTTCCAGTTGTGCAGCAAGTAGATGCTTCAATAACCGACCATCCTGACATGGTATGGGGTAATATATCTAATGGTT
>JBAYNV010000112.1:0-7075 GCA_041678685.1 Clostridia bacterium | reverse complement strand
GTATCTTTACCGAATGATATCATTATTATTTTTTTACTGTCTACATCTTTTATAATATCCATGACGGCATTATACCATTAAAGCTTTGACTATTCATTAATAGATGGTAAAATCGTTATATTTAAAGGAGAACGAAAATGGAGAAACAGATCATAAAGGTAAACAGCTGCCCAGCAGCGATAGGCCCGTATTCACAGGCTGTCAGAGCAGGTGATTTTTTATTTACATCAGGTATGATACCGATAGATCCTGTAACAGGAAAAATAGTGTCTGAGGATATTGATGAACAGACACATATGGTATTTAAGAATCTTACAAATCTGCTGACAGGAGCAGGCACTTCCCTTTCGAACATCATCAAGACGACGGTTTATATTAAAAATATGAATGATTTTTCTAAAATCAACACAATATATGCTGAGTATTTCACTTCCGGATATCCTGCAAGATCATGCGTTGAAGTGGCAAAGCTTCCAAAAGATGTTCTGATAGAAGTTGAGTGTATAGCCAAATTCTAATGACAATTGATGAAGCAGGAACCACCTATGAATTCCCTTAATATTGAACTTGGAGGTACTGCTGATGCATCTACCTTTTCAAAAGCAGATAATATTTCCAGCAGCCTTCTTGCTTCACCATATGAAGCATCATCTTTTTTTACTTTTCTTAAGATCGGTTCCGCTATGTTCTTTAACAAGCCATGTTCATATATCAATGCACTGTTGAATATGATATCAGCTTCTTCCTGATATGGGAAAATATACTTGTCCTCACCTGATCTTACAGATTCCCACATACTTATCGTCAGTGATGCTGAAGCATTCCTGTATTGACTGTCTCGGCATATCCTTCTTATCAATCTTGTATCGGTCGTCGAAAATCTGTTGTGGTTATCGATATTTATAGTCGTAAGTGCGCTGATATATATTTTATATACCAGATCCTCACATATCCCAGACGTCATCAGAGGATTTAACGCGTTTATCCCTTCGATGATAAGGATCTCATCGTCATGCAGTTCCATCTTCATGTACTCATTCCGCCTTGTTGCAGTAACAAAATCAAATAGCGGAATATCAGCGGGTTTATGTTCTGCAAGATCATTTATATTACTTTTAAATGTATCCACATCCAGAGCGGTTATACTTTCGAGATCCACTTTACCATTTTCATCAGGTTCTATATCCGCCCTGTTCCTGTAGTAATTATCCAGTGAGATCACTTTTGCATTGATCCCATGTACTATCATGTGGATCCTTAACCTGTTCGCAAAAGTTGTCTTCCCACTGCTCGACGGACCTGCGATCATAATGAATTTTCTCTTTTTTGATGTTATCTCGCTTGCTATATCACCGAGTTTTATATCCTGTAATGCCTCGCTTGCCAGTATGATATCGTTAATCGTTCCATTTTTGATCCTTTTATTAAGGCTCGTGACATCCGGTATGCCCAGTATCTCTCCCCATCTGTTGAATTCACCGAATACCGCGACCAATTTCTTTTGCTCAAAATATTTTGGCAGTTCATTCGGTTTATGCCTTGTAGGATAAAAGAAGATGCATCCGGGAGGGTATTCCTTAAGATCAAAAAGATCAACATACCCTGTACTCTCAGCGACTTCAGAATAAAAAACACTGTAAAATCCGTCAAGTTCACACAGCAGGATCCTTCTGTTATTTATATACTGCAGATTCTCAGCTATATCCTTTATATTATGCTCAAGGAGGATCCGGATAGCCTGCTTTTTAGTACAGTTGACGGTGTTGATATCCATGTCACTGTTTATATATCTATGTATCCTTGCCTTTATGTCTTTTACGTCGGCACGCGTTATGACTGTTTCATCAACTGTAAAATAGCATCCTTTATTTATAGAATATTCTATGATTGTTTTTTTATGCGGGAAAATATCATGCAGTACTTTTAACAGGATCAGCTGAAGCGTATTACGGTATTTTCTTATACCGGGTATCGAAGTTATGTCAATCTTCTTGATTTTTGATTCTCTCATCATTCTGCACCTTATATATTTTCCTCGCTCCATACATCATAACAAAACTAACTATAAATGACAAACCGAAGACAAGACCGACATTCATGCAAATAGACATAAAGAAGTCTTCCGTCATAATATTTATTAAAGTATCGGTATCGGGATTGAGATAATACAGATCATTATCAAAGATCAGGTCATGAAATGTGAGCCAGAAACCATAGAAATCAATTATGATATAGAAGATAAGCATTATGAATACTGCCACTACTATTATCATCGTGATAAGAACGGTTTTTAGAAATATTTCTTTCATGGATTCCATATCTATGATCATACCTGCAAGAAGAAGCAATACGAGAAGGCATATCGAAATCAATATCACCTTATCCATCATTATGAAAAGCTCCCTTACATCACTCATATGAATCTTTTCTTTTATACCAAACACTCTCTCTTGCTGGCCTTTTATTTCTGCAAATATGTCTATGTCATCACTTTCACCTGACATATAACCTATAAGGACATCAGTGACATTATCAAGAGTATCCTGCGACATATATGCATATTCAGCGATCTCATACCTTACCTGTATCCTTTTGTATATATTCCTGTTAAAACCTATGAATTCGATCGATGCAAGCAGAAATGTGATACATAATATTATAGCGAAAAATATGCTTATTACCCTTATTGCGATCTTCATTCAACACCTCTTGCCGCGTCACGGATTATTTTATCAAGGATCGGATTATATCCTGTTCTTCCATCCATGCATAAAGTCGTAAAGATCCCTTCATCTAAAGATGTCATTACAGGTAATTTCTCTTTTCTGCCTGCAACTGTTTCAAAAAAAGACGGTTTTCTATATGCGAACACATATGGTTCCGCTCTTTGTTCGCTATCAACGAAATACTCGGCCGTATAACTGATTTTATCGCTGTTGCTGTCGTAAAGGAAAGAAAGATCATCCCATTCATAACCCTTCAGAATTTCTCTGTTTATTGGCGAATATGTTGCTTTCCACATTCTTTTATCGTTCATACCGATTTTCTTACCGCCTAAACAGTACTCGGAGCATTCCTTATCACTTAATATAAACATCTTCCTGATCTTTGTCATGTGTACTGTATTGTCTGTTTTGGAATCTTTGATGTATGTATCATAGTCGTTTTGTGACGATACAACGATAAACTCAGCTTTATTGATATCAGTCAAGGTCAAAGCATCGCATGTTTCAACGACTCTCTTTGCTATATTGCCAACAGCATATGTTTTTAGCTTATCTATGCTCCTTGTAAACAATCCTATATGAAAGATCTCCTTATTAATGATCCTTCCGTCTGTTTCCAGCGTACCTGCGAGATAAATGTCTTTTCTTCCGTTTTCTATATCTATATCCGCGGTGTTTATCGAAATGTACCCAAACGGCGCAGAACTGCATTTAAAGACTTTTTCTTCTGTTACATATTCTTTATAGACTTTGCCTTTATCATCGGTCAATAAGGCTTTTACGGTTATGTGGGGGTATTCTGCAGGTGTGTCATTAAGTATCCAGTATTCCACATCAATCTTCTCACCCTTATAACAAGTCCATCTGTCGCATCGGAAATTCAGTTTGAGCGGATCCAATGCTTTCTTGAATTCAAAGTATGCAGGTTTAGGCTTTCTGTCAACTCCGACAAGTGCTTTCATCCATCCCGAAGGCCATGCATCTATCAGAAGATGCATCGCGGTCTGTACGATATAGTCACTTCTCCTTCTTAATGCTAAAGTCATAAGTCTTGTAGCCTTAGCCTGATGCGCCTGACTGTATTTTATCCAGTCTTTTATATTCTCCTGTTCCTCATACCAGTCTCCATGCATCGAATTGGTCTGTGCTTTTATTATTCTGTCCGGTATCCAGTAATAGTCATCATCAGACGGAAGCCATTCCTTGGGGTAGTATTTCCTCATTACATCGTAATTATCCAGTCCTTCTGTACCATATTCGCCGCAACCCATTTTCCATCCTTTTTTTGTTGCAGGCAGATATCCCCTGTAAAGATCTCCTATAGGCAATGCATGATTCGTATACCACATGTTGTAACAATGAAAATCGGATAAACCGTCACCTGTCGGCGGATCATAATCGCCTTCAACTCTTTTTATAACCCTGCCTGGGTTTTCATACTTTATGAATCTGTCACAGATCTCAAACCAGTTTTCCAATTCGCTTCTTATCAGATTTCTATGATCATCCCTGCTTTTTAGCTGATCAGTAGGTTCATTTATATAAGTGACCATAACGACGGACGGATGCTGCCTTATATGGCGCTCCATCTCACCTGCCTGCCTTGCAGCTTCATATATCTGGCTTTTCAACAACTGGCCGAACAAAGGGAAGTCGCACTGTACCATCATGCCGAGCATATCGCAGAAATCATATATTTCTTTCTGTACAGGCCTCTGGGTCACCCTGTAATAATTCATGTTGCAGTATTTGGCTATCAGTATATCTTCGATCAGCTGATCATAATCATTTCTCAGTACGCATAGCTGGAGATGCCCCATCTCATTCGCACCTCTCATGATAACAGGTTCATTATTCAGATAAAGAGTGCCATAAGGTTGGTTCACATCATCCATTACGAATTTACGCATTCCGAAATTACATTCATATTCGTCATTTCCGGAGATAGCTATAAAGAGGGTATACAGATAAGGATCTTCACAAGTCCATAATCTTTCATTTTCAACAGGTATGGAAATAGTATAATAATTTTCTCCAAAACCAGCATACAGTGCATATTGATATGTTTTTGGTACACTGTTGTCCTGAAAATTATATGGCAATACTTTCATGTTAATATCGATCTTCGAATTTTCTGCAACTCTGCTGTTTATCCTGATTTTAGCAGAGACTTCAGATGTGTCAATATCAGGGATGACATAGGCATCAGAAACATAATAACTGCTTCTCTCCTCTATATATACCTTGTCAAATATTCCGCCTCCTGCCGGGCAGTGATGCCATCCGTCATATGGGCTGTCCCATCCTATCCCTGTAGCGGCATATATCTTCTTTCCGAATCTCTTTCCTTCTCCGGTCGTTGTGATATCGTTTTCCACTCTTATGATCAGGACATTGTCATTATCATTGATGTAATCAGTTATATCCATCTCAAATGATGCGAAAAAACCTTCATGAACCCCTACATGTATCCCATTAAGATAGACATCAGCGAAATAATCAACTCCTTTGAATACTAAATAACAGTTATAGCCATTTCTATGATAATCAAAAACCTTCCTGTAGTAACTGACCCACTTGCCTGCAGGGCCATGGTAGTGCGGTATTTCTATTTTTTCCCATACACCTTCACCTGCTCTTACACGGTCGATATCATTAATATCCTCTTTTTGTTCATATCTGAAATCGAAATCGCTAAAATACGTTTTTTTTCTCAGCTTTGCCGGTACATTGCACCGGGTCATGAAAGGTTCATATTTCTTTTTCAGTTTACTAAGACCGCAGTAGTAAGAAGCCATATCATCTTCGTACTGTTTGCCGGTATCTGTGCATATGACTGGGTTTTCATCTGTTTTGTCAGCGTTATCGGTGGCTACGATATATTTTTTTGGAACAGATATCGGAGTCTTACCCTCCATGATATCTTCCTTTATCCCGATCTTCGTATCAGCGAGGATGGCAAATATATCTTTACTCTTCATTTTGATACCTCAAAATATCATCTTCCCAAAGCTTCCCTGACTGCTTTAAGCTTGTCCTTTGCATATGATATGAGTTCCGAATTCGGGTACTCTGATATCAGCTTGGTATACAGTCTTTCAGCTTCTTCATAATTACCTGCTCCGGCATATGCTTTCGCACTGTGGTATATCAGACCCTCGACATTCGTACTGGCAAATACGGTATTGCTGTTGGTAATAAAAGTGAACCCCTCAATGGCTTTATCATATAGAGCTATCTCGTTTGCACATCTTGCCATCTTGTATACCGCATCATAAACGATATTTGAATAAACACTGTCATCAGCCCATATTTTTATAGAATCGTAATCCGGATAACAATTCCAGATAGTTAGAAAATTATCATATGCCGTATTATATTTCAGATCCTGATACAGTTTATTTCCGGAATCATATGCTTCGATCGAAAGCTGTTTTTTACATGCAGATAAGGTCATATTATATAGGTTCTTATCATCATCAGAAAATACTGCTGCCTGTGCAGATGAAATGCTGTCCAATTCGATCATAGCTGATGCATAATCTTCCTCTTTGTAAAGTACGACACCATGATATAACGCTACTCTGCTTTTAAGGTTTTCTGATTCACTTTTATACTGAGATATTTCATTGTTGTGATCTAGTGCTTGTGCTTCAAGCGTGGATATTTGGGATTCATAGTATCCCGCATCGGCATTAGGTTCTATCGATGCTGACACTGAAGGTTCTTTACTATAAACACCGCTTGATTTTTTGACCGCTATCAGGATAATGACCAAAATGATTATTATCAGTAACAATACCGCTATTGTTGTCATAAGTAATTTAATGAATTTTATAGGTGATATCTTTGGATTTATTTTCCTGGCTATTTTAATTTTTGGTATGATCGTTCTATGCTGTGTGGGTTTGTTTTCATTACTCTTTTCTTTTTCAGGTTTGGGTATTTCTCTCGTTATTTTTTTGTCTTTGCTCTTTTCCTTGGTACCTTCATCCTTTTTTTCCAGGGCCTCTTCCATTTTATCTCCTAGCGATCTGTCGTCACTGAATGAGTTCAACTTTTCAAGGAGGATCTTTGCTTTATCAAATGTCGAGTCCAATCGTGTTACTCTTGCAAGTTTAATTTTTGCCACATCGATGTTTTCCTGCTTTATATTATCTATAGCACTATTATAAAGTTCACCGACAAAAGTATCGTCCTCATTTAATTTGATGCCATTCTTGCGAAGCGCATTAAAATCAATCTTTTCGAGATACTGCTGGAGATCCTTTATGTCCATATCATTTCACCATTTTTCTTACATAATTTTTAACATCAGCAATATAGTACAAGGAACCGAATGTGAATAT
>JBAYNV010000111.1:0-7163 GCA_041678685.1 Clostridia bacterium | reverse complement strand
TAAATTAGTACCGGCTATTTAATTGTCTATGTCCATGGGCCTGTTTTCACGTGCCCTTTTTCTTCTTTAGATAGTCATTTCCTAAACTCGCTATTTTTCTCTTGACTATTCATAGTTGGTCTCATAAGTATTCTACAATCATATCAAAAATACCAATATATTATATATCATTCATTATACCAGATAATTACTTTTCATTTGTTCAAACAGACTTAATAAATATACAGTATTATTGATTTGTTGTATAATATGAGACATCGATGATATCGTGGAGGTAATATGGGTAAAGAGAATTACAAATTGGGTGATTGGATCAATAACAAATTACCCGGCATTGCTTCCGAACTGGAAGAGCTTAACGATGATTATTATCTTCGTGAGAATACAATATCTCTTGCGGGAAAAGAAAAAGTCAGAAACATACTTTTTCTCCTCCGTTCAGCACTTTTTCCTGGTGTTTATGAGAAATGTTCTATAAATAAAGCGAATGTAGACATGCTTATTGGCAATAATATAAGAGAAGCTGCAGTGGAACTTAGTGAAATAGTAGATAAAGTATTCAGTTCTAAATGTGACCGTGTGTGTGAAAAATGCTGTACTGATACTGACGACCTTATAATAACCATGCTGGAAAAACTGCCACAGATCAGACGTATGCTCCAGACGGATATCCATGCGGCATATGTTGGGGATCCAGCTGCAAAAAGTTTCGAAGAAATATTGTTAAGCTATCCTTCACTGGAAATGATGAGCATACACAGGATAGCCCATGAATTGTATAAGCTGAATATGCCCTTGATCCCGCGGATGATGAACGAATACGGCCACCGGGTGACCGGAATAGATATACATCCCGGAGCTGAGATAGGCGAGCATTTTTTTATGGATCATGGAACAGGAATAGTAATAGGAGAAACAACTGTCATTGGAAAAAATGTAAAGATATATCAGGGTGTTACTCTTGGTGCGAAGAGCTTTGAATTGGACAGTGAAGGAAATCCTGTCAAGGGTGTCAAGAGGCATCCGAATATCGAAGACAATGTGGTGATATACTCACATGCGACGATTTTAGGAGGAGATACGACCATAGGACATGACTCCGTCATAGGAGCATCAGTATGGCTGAGAAAGTCAGTACCTCCATTTTCGACAATATACTATAATGTAAAGGATTAGGATAAATCTATGGCGGAATTAAGATGGCATCCCCTGATCAAGGATTGGGTAATGATCGTATCACAAAGACAGAACAGACCTCAGATGCCAAAAGACTGGTGTCCATTCTGTCCGGGAAGCGGTAAAGTACCGGATGATTTTCTGGTTTATGAGTACGACAACGATTTTCCTGCATTATCGCAGGATCCTCCTGTTCCCGACGATGTTGAAACAGATCTCTACAAAACCGGAAAAGCTTATGGCAAATGCGAAGTGATACTGTATTCAAAAGACCATCATGCAACATTGCCTGCTTTGTCTGATAAACATGTATATGAATTGGTGAAATTGTGGCAGGAGAGATTTGATGTGATATCTTCGGATAAAAATATCAAATATGTTTTCATATTTGAAAACAGGGGAGAAGCTGTCGGAGTCACTATGCCCCATCCTCATGGCCAGATTTATGGGTATCCGTTCATACCGAAAAAAATCGAACTTGAACTTTTTTCATGTAAGGAACATATCATCGAAACAGGAAAATGCCTGATATGCGATATGAATAAAAATGAGAAGGATTTCAAAAAAAGAGTGATCTTTGAGAATGATAGTTTCATATGTTATCTTCCTTTCTTTACGGAGTATCCATATGGTGTATATATTTCCGCTAAAAGACACATGCAGTATATAAATGAATTTACCGAGAAAGAAGCAAAGGATTTCGCGGTCACGGTAAAAACCGTTGCCGGTACTCTGGATAACCTTTTCGGGTTTACTTTTCCGTACATGATGTGCATACATCAGGCTCCTGTAAATACAGGTGAGGATAATTCTTATTATCATTTTCATGTAGAATTCTTCCCTCCCATGAGAAGCGAAAACAAGATCAAATTCAATGCTTCGAGTGAAACAGGGGTTTGGGCTCATTGCAATCCGACATGCCCTGAAGAAAAAGCTGAGGAACTGCGGCTTGCATATGACAGATACATGAACAAAAATAAATGAGGTGATGTTTTGGTAAAATTTGATCTTGGTGATACTTTAATAAACATATATGGTGAAAGTGATCAGGAAGTAAGATTTTTCTCAGCTCCGGGCAGAGTGAATCTGATAGGAGAACATATCGATTTTAACGGAGGATATGTTTTTCCTGCAGCCATAGATAAGGCTTCCACTGTCGCTATAAGAAAAAGAAAAGATGATATCATAAAACTCTATGCCTGCGATCTTAAATATATCGTAGAAGCGGACATGAAGAAACTTGATGAATACAGATCGCTCAAGTGGGGCAACTATCAGTTGGGAGTCGTTCAGCAACTGCTTAATGAAGGTTTTAATATACACGGATGTGAACTCATATTCAACGATCTGGTACCGTTTGGGAGCGGGCTTTCATCATCTGCAGCCATTGAAGTCGTTACAGCATATGCCATATCATCAATATACGGTTATGAACCTGATAAGATCAGGATCGCAAAACTGGCACAGAAAGCAGAGCATGAGTATATAGGAGTTAACTGCGGGATCATGGATCAGTTCACTTCCGCCATGGGGAAAAAGGACAATGCCATACTTCTTAACTGCGATACGCTTGAATATGAGTACGTTCCCATAGTAATGGATGGATATTCGCTGGTCATATCGAATACAAATAAAAAGCATTCATTGGGAAGTTCAATGTATAATAAAAGACGCAGTGAATGCGAAAAAGCCCTGGAAAATATGAAAAAGCAGTTTCCGGATAAAAACTATTTATGCGACTTCTCATATGCTCAGTTTTTGGAATGCGAAGATACGATAGAATGCATGGACTGCAGAAAAAGAGCTGAACATGCGGTATGCGAAAATGAAAGAGTAAAAGACAGTGTTATAGCTTTGAAGAAAGGGGATCTTGCAGCATTCGGTAAGTACATGAACGGTTCGCACATTTCTTTAAGGGATCTGTATGAAGTCTCGTGTATTGAACTTGATACGCTTGTTGAATCCGCATGGCATCAAAAAGGCGTGCTCGGATCCAGAATGACCGGAGCCGGGTTCGGAGGATGCACAGTATCTGTTGTGAAAAATGAACATATACACGATTTTATTAATAATGTCGGTAAAGCATACCTGAAAACGATAGGATTTGAAGCATCATTCTATATATGCAGTGTTTCCGACGGAGTAAAGGAGATATGATATGAGTATTCTGGTCACGGGCGGTGCCGGATATATTGGATCGCATATGGTCATGCACCTTCTTGAAAACAATTATGATGTTGTCGTTGTCGACGATCTGAGTCTTGGAAACAGAGAAGCTTTATTAGCGAATAAGTTTTATGAAACGAATATAAAAGACGAAGAAGGGATGGCAAAGGTATTCAAGGAGAATGATATTGAAAGCATAATACACTTTGCCGCATATTCGCTTGTAGGCGAAAGTATGCAGGATCCTCTGAAGTATTATGAGAATAATCTGTATGGGACATATAAAATACTGGGTTATATGCAAAAATACGGCATAAAAAATATTGTATTTTCTTCTACAGCGGCCGTATACGGGCAACAGCCTTCACCGATAACGGAAGAAGCTCCCAATGTTCCGACAAATACATACGGAGAAACAAAGCTTGCAATAGAAAAGATGATGAAATGGGTGTCATTGGCATATGGAATCAACTACACGGCTTTAAGGTATTTCAATGCCGCCGGAAGTCATATAAGCGGAAGAATAGGCGAGAAAAGAAAGATAGAAACGCATCTTATACCTATAGCTCTGGATGTTGCGATGGGTAAGATCGATAAACTATTCATATTCGGAGATGATTATGATACTCCGGATGGAACTTGCATAAGGGATTATATACATGTCAGTGATCTTGCATCCGCCCATCTTCTTGCTTTGGAAAATATGAAAAAGAACGATTCAGTTGGAACAGGGCATGGATACATATACAATCTTGGCAGCGATAAGGGATTTTCAGTCAAAGAAATAGTTGATGCCGTCAAAAATGTGACAGGAATCGATATCAGGACGGAAATCACAAAAAGAAGAGCAGGCGATCCGGCGATCCTTGTAGCATCGAGCAGTAAGATAAAAAAGGAGCTGAACTGGGATCCGAAGTTCACCGATATCAACGAAATAATAATGACAGCATGGAAATTCCGTCAGCAGATGAGGTGGTCGAAATGAATGATAAATTAAGGTCTAAAGATATAGATTATTTATTTCAAGCAATACTTACACTGGAAAATCAGAATGAGTGCTATAATTTCTTCGAGGATATATGCACGATATCCGAAATTCAAGCTATGGCGCAAAGAATGGCTGTAGCAAGGATGCTCAGGGATAAACACACATATACTGAGATATCATTGAAAACCGGTGCTTCTGCCGCTACAATAAGCAGGGTGGCAAAATGCCTGAATTACGGAGCGGAAGGTTATAAAACAGTTCTTATGAAATTGGGAGACAAATAATGGGACGACTCATAGATAAAATATTCGGCACTCACAGCGAACAGGAGATCAAAAAATTAATGCCTATGGTGGATGCCATTGAAGCGCTTACAGATGAAATGCATTCGAAGACAGACGGTGAACTGAAAGAATATACTGATGTTTTCAGAAACAGGTTAAAAAGCGGTGAATCAATGGATGACATCCTTGTAGAAGCTTTCGCGGTATGCCGTGAAGCTGCGACAAGAGTTTTGCATGAGACACCATACAGAGTGCAGCTATTAGGCGGCATAGTCCTTCATCAGGGCAGGATCGCTGAGATGAAGACAGGTGAAGGTAAAACATTAGTCGCAACACTGCCTGTTTATCTTAACGCCATTACAGGTAAAGGAGTGCATGTCGTTACGGTAAATGATTACCTTGCCAAACGTGACAGCGAATGGATGGGAAAGCTGTATAATTTCCTTGGGCTTACAGTTGGACTTATTGTGTACGGATTGACTAAAGAAGAGAAACAGAAAGCATATAACTGTGACATAACTTACTGTACAAACAATGAACTGGGTTTTGATTATCTGCGTGACAACATGGTGACAAGGAAGGAAGAACTTGTTCAGAGAGGCCTTGAATTTGCCATTGTAGATGAGGTAGACAGTATATTGATCGATGAAGCAAGAACACCATTGATAATATCCGGTGCCGGAGAAAAATCCTCCGATATGTATAAAAGAGCTGATAGTTTTGCCAAGACATTAAAGAAGGAAGTCGTCATCGATGAAGGGAACACCAGTAAAATACAGAGGATAGTAGACGGGCAGAAAGATGACGAAGATGAGTATTCTGCTGATAAACCCGACTATATAGTTGACGAAAAAAACAGGAATGCAACCATTACTCCAAAAGGAGTGGAAAAAGCGGAAAGATACTTCGCAGTGGAGAATCTTACCAGTTATGAAAATCAGACTCTGCTTCATCATATAAACAATGCCCTTAAAGCTCAAAGCGTAATGAAGAGAGATGTGGATTATGTCGTAAAAGATAATCAGGTCCTTATAATAGATGAATACACTGGCAGAATGATGTTTGGCAGAAGATATTCTGAAGGTCTTCATCAGGCGATCGAAGCTAAGGAAAATGTTAATGTCGAAAGAGAAAACAAGACTCTTGCCACGATAACTTTTCAGAACTTCTTCAGGATGTATCATAGATTATCCGGTATGACTGGAACTGCGCTTACTGAAGAAAATGAATTTATGGAAATATACAAACTTGACGTTATCTCGATCCCTACCAATAGGCCTGTTATAAGGCAGGATTTCTCTGATATAGTATATAAAACAAGAGCGGCAAAGCTGGATGCAGTCATAAATGATATCATTGAGTGTTCTCAGAAACAGCAGCCCGTCCTGATCGGTACAATATCTATTGAAAAATCCGAAGAACTGAGTTTGATGCTCAGAAGAAGAGGCATAAAGCATGAAGTGCTGAATGCAAAGCATCATGAACGTGAAGCGGAGATAATAGCACAGGCAGGCAGGCTTGGATCCGTGACCATCGCAACGAATATGGCAGGCAGAGGAACCGATATAGTACTGGGTGGAAATGCTGGTTATGCCGCGATGCAGAAATTAAGAAAAGAAATAACCGATGAGGAAATAATTGTACAGGCAAACGGATATAACGTTACTTCCGATGAAAGAGTTCTGCAAGCCCGTGAGCTTTATAAGGAATATGAAAAATCGTTCAAGGAATCAATGAAGGACAACAGGGAACAGGTTTTGCAAAGCGGCGGCCTTTATATCCTGGCAACAGAACGTCATGAATCAAGGAGAATAGACAATCAGTTAAGAGGAAGAAGCGGCAGACAGGGAGACCCGGGTATGAGCAGGTTCTATCTGTCTTTGGAAGATGACCTTATGCGTCTTTTCGCTCAGGATAAGCTTTCCAACATGATGAATGTTCTGAAGGTACCGGATGATATCCCGATAGAAGCGAAAATAATCACAAATACTATAGAAACCGCGCAGAAGAGGATAGAAAGTATCAATTTCCAAAGAAGAAAAACGGTCATACAATACGATGATGTAATGAATGCGCAGAGAAATCTCATATATGCGCAGAGAAGACAGGTACTCGAGGGACAGGACATGAAAGGCAGTTATCTGAAAATGATGGATTCAGTCATTACCAGGCTGACAGATGATTATTGTGCGCATAACAACTCAACTGACTGGAATTACGAAGCTGTGTGCGAAAGACTCAATGAACTTTTCCCTGAACAGTACAATCCGCTTTTACCATTGGATGATTTTAAAGGGGACAAATTCACACAGAAAACATTCAATGAATTCCTGATAGAAAAATATGCTGCAAGATACAATGAAAAAGAACTTGAGTTAAGTCCTGATCTTATGCGTCAGATCGAAAGGATACTGCTGTTGCGTACTGTGGATACGCGCTGGATGGATCATATAGATGCAATGGATCAGTTGCGTTCAGGAATCGGCTTGCGGGCATTTGGGAACAAAGATCCTGTAATGGAATACAAATTTGAAGGATATGGTATGTTT
>JBAYNV010000110.1:0-7214 GCA_041678685.1 Clostridia bacterium | reverse complement strand
TTTCTCTCTATTATATCGGTTATGTCAATCTTCATATCATTTCCTTCCAAAAACCGACAACCACTATTATATTGTCACCGATTTTCGTTGTCAAGACAATTTTAGTTTTTACTTGATGTCCTCAAGTACTTTTCTGCACTGGCGGGCAATTTCCAGCTCTTCATTTGCCGGTATCACCAGTATTCTGACATTAGCTTTGTCTTTACTGATATCTGCCTCGCCATGAGCGCTGTTGTTCTTCTTTTTGTCCAGCTTGATCCCGAAAATATCAAGATCTTTTGTGATCAGTTCCCTGGTATATGCGTTGTGTTCTCCTACTCCGGCTGTGAAAACAAGCGCATCTATGCCGCCCATGACTCCGACATATTCACATATATACTTCTTTACCCTGTATGCAAAGATCTCCATGGCAAGCTTTGCTCTCTTGTTGCCTTCGTCCTTTGCCTTTATCAGGTCACGGAAATCACTGCTTATTCCGGATATACCCAGTATGCCTGATTCTTTATTTAGATACTCCGTCACATCCTCTACAGTCATATTTTTCTTTTCCATTATGAATGAGATTATTGAAGGATCTATCGTTCCGCTTCTGGTCCCCATTGCAAGCCCTGCAAGAGGCGTAAAACCCATCGATGTGTCTATGGATCTTCCCCTGTCAATGGCGCATATGGATGCCCCGCTTCCCAGATGGCAGGATACTATCTTTATCTTATCCAAAGGCTTGTTCAGTATTTCAGCGGCTTTCTGCGATACATACTTATGGTTAGTACCGTGGAACCCATACTTTCTGACTCCGTATTTCTCATACATTTCATACGGTATAGCATACATATATGCATAATCCGGAATAGTCTGATGGAATGCGGTATCGAATACCGCGATCATCGGAATATTCCTTAATACTTTCTGGCACACTTTTATTCCCAATATCCCTGCAGGATTATGTAAAGGTGCAAGTTCAGAGCATTTTTCGATTGCTTTTACGACAGTGTCGTTTATGAGGACAGGTTTGCTGAATTTCTCGCCTCCGTGAACGATCCTGTGGCCTACAGCGCCTATTTCATCTGTGTTTTTCAGTACTCCGTGTTCTTTTGAAGTAAGGGCTTCCAGCATATACATGAAGGCTTCGGCATGATCTTTCATGCACGGTTCTTCAGTAAACGACTCGCCATCCGCTTTCGAATAGGTATGGATGCCATTCTCAAGACCTATTCTTTCACATAAACCTTTTGCAAGCATCGCATCATTTGATCCGTCAAACAACTGATATTTGAGCGATGAGCTTCCGGTATTTATAACCAGTATTTTCATTTTACCCCTCTTACCCTAAAGTAACCCCCGTTACGAAAATTATATATTCTGAGCCTGTACGACTGTGATCGCTATAACGCCCAGTATGTCTTCTGCAGAACAGCCTCTTGAAAGATCGTTTACCGGCTTTGCTATTCCCTGAAGCAACGGGCCATAAGCTTCAGCTTTTGCCAATCTCTCGGTAAGTTTATATGATATGTTTCCGCAATCGAGATTCGGGAATATCATTACATTAGCTTTTCCTGCAACTTTACTGCCGGGAGCTTTTTTCTCACCGACCGCTTTTACTATTGCGGCATCGACCTGCATCTCTCCGTCAAGCATCAGGTCAGGAGCCTTTTCTTTGGCAAGTCTTGTCGCTTCGATGACTTTTTCCGTTAACGGGCTTTTTGCGCTTCCGTATGTCGAATAACTCAGCATCGCAACGACAGGTTCTGCTTCAACAAGGGTCCGGAATGACTTGGCTGTCGAGATGGCGATCTCTGATAACTGATCCGCATCAGGATTCTCTACAAGACCCGAATCACCATATGCGAATACTCCGTTTTCACCATATTTGCAATCAGGAACTACCATTATGAAGAAAGCGCTTACAAGCTTTGTTCCTTTTGCTGTCTTAAGTATCTGCAGCGCTGGTCTTAGAGTATCTGATGTTGCATGTACTGCCCCTGCTACCATACCGTCCGCTTCGCCCATTTTGACCATCATTATTCCAAAATACAGTGGATTCTTTAATGTCGCATATGCCTGTTCAAGCGTCATTCCCTTTTCTTTTCTCAGTTCATAAAGCCTGTTCGCATATTCGTCCATCTTTTTAAATTTATCTATTTCCACGATTATATCTAGAGGTATATCAAGTCCTTTGGACTGCTCCATAATAGTTTTTTTGTTACCTATCAGTATTATGTCCGCAATACCCTGTTTGATCGCCTGAGAAGCTGCTTTCAGAGTCCTCATATCATCGGATTCAGGAAGTACTATCGTTCTTTTGTCACTTTTTGCCCTTTGTATCGTTCTTTCCAGAAATGTCATGTTATTTCACCTCGTACATTCTTTGTTTACAACTAATACATTATATTATTATTGCGTGCTTAATTCAAGTCATAGGCACATGAAAGGCATAAAAAAACGCTTCGGATCTGTAAAAATCCGAAGCGCGTGAAAATTTTTTATCTGTTAAGCGTTATTATTCAGCCGTAGTACCTTCTGTATTCGCATATGTCAGATACAGCTCCGTATATGTGTTATACAGGCCGATCTCATACTTTGCATCATCCTTAAGCGCTTCCATGTTCAGTTCCCAGTCACTGTTTGCAATCAGCGTGAAAACATCGTCTTTCATGTCTTCATAATCTGCTCTGTTCATGAGCTTTATAACTATATATCCTATATCTGTTTCAAGAAATCCCACATCCCCGACTTTGGCTGAAAAAGCCCAGTCAGCTATGTCCATGATCTGGACATCCGCCTTCTTGATAGTATATTCGCCTACAGGAGTCGTATCAGTCGTTTCTTCATCGGTCGTTTCCTCATCGGTCGTCACGGCTTCATCGGAAAATTCCGCTGCAAGCGCATATATGTCCTCTCCTGCCAGCGCTTTTGCATATACATCCTCGGCTACCGCTTTTGCAGCAGCGATAACATCAGCGGATAACGGATCAAGATCATCAGTAACCGTCTTTTTCAGTACTGATACGATCGTTACTTCATCTATATCATCTTTTGTGGCATTTCCTTCATCATCAACTGAATCGTAATATGCCTTCGCCCTGTCTTCTGTAACAGCTGCTTTGTATTGTTCAATGAGATAAGCATTATACTGTTCAGCCTGGAATGTGTTTCTCATGACGCTCTGCATAGCTTCCAGTGAGGTACCGAAATAGTTGCCTGCATATTCATCTAGCGTATATCCTACTTCGTCCGCAGCGCTCTGCATCGTCTGCATCTGCAATGCTAAGTTTTCATCCAACTCAGCTTCATCGATATCGAATCCGGTCTGTTCGATAAGATCAAGAGTGATCACCAACTCCTGTATGGAGTCCACCGTGCTTTCCAGAATGAACTGCCCGAAAGTACGTTCCTCATCGTAAGAAGCCGTCATGAATGCGGTAAGGCCATCCGCCGTTGTAAGATCATATCCTAAAGCTGTTATATAGTCTGAATAGTAATTTGAAAATACGTTATACTGCATATTTGTCTGATACATGAATTCATTTTCATTGACTTTATAGTCTCCGACCTTGACATAATAAGTCGGTATAAGGCTTGATACGACAAAATATATAACGCAAAGTCCTATTATAAAAGCAAGCGATGCAAATCCATATCTGATAACGGTCTCTTCTTTTGTTAAAGGTTTTACCGGTTTTTTGCCGGCTTTATTTTTCACATCTGTTGTTACTGCCATTTTATATCTCCTTTTGCTATCGATAATAAAACATTAGTTTACCGAATACCTATTCTACAATACACATACATACTTTTTCAAGCATTATTTTACTTCCAAAGCTCTTTCCAGCAACTTAATGATCAGATCCAGCATATATACGCCTTTGGTCTGCGTTTCCACGCTGATTTTCAGATCCTCTCCCGCTTTGACCGTATACTTCTGCTTCATGCCGTCAAGAGCTTTTATTATTCCTGTAAGCCTGTCTGCATACTGCGGTTCGAATATTATCCTGAATCCTTTTCTGCTCCCGCTTATTTCCCGTATCCCGATTTTCGATGCCATGTTCTTTGCATATGCCACATCGATTATATTTATTACATGAGCCGGCGGATCCGAATACCTGTCTATAAGCTCATCAACTATATCCTGCTTCTCGCTTTGGCTTTCGACAAGCGATATCCTCTTGTACATCTTCAGTCTGGAAAGATCGTCTGCGATATATTCCTTATCGATATATGCGGATATGTTGATATCCACATTCGTCTCATACGCAACGCCTTTTACTTTCTCGCCTCTCATATTGGCTATCTCTTCGGACAGGATCCTTACATACATATCATATCCTACGCCTGCCATATGCCCGCTCTGATGCGCTCCGAGAAGGTCTCCGCCGCCTCTTATTTCCAGATCCTTCATTGCTATCCTGAATCCTGAGCCGAATTCCGTGAATTCTTTTATGGTCTCCAGCCTCTTGCCGGCTTCTTCGGAAAGCTCCTTCCCTCTCTTGTATGTTATGTATGCATACGCCACTCTGTCTGACCTTCCGACTCTTCCTCTGATCTGGTAGATCTGAGCTAGCCCCAGTTTGTCCGCATCTTCTATTATCAGCGTATTGGCATTCTGTATGTCTATGCCCGCTTCTATTATGGTCGTGCACAGAAGCACGTCATATTCGTTATTTATGAACTTTATGATCGTGTCCTCGAACTGCCTTTCACCCATTTGACCGTGCGCGCATGCTATCCTTATATCATCCCCGAGAAGCCTTTTAAGCATCATGAGCTTGTTATCCATATCCATTACCCTGTTGTACAGATAGAATATCTGGCCTCCCCTGTCCTTCTCGCGCAATATGGCTTCCTTTATAACTTCAGGATCATACTCCATAACATAAGTCTGTACCGGGAATCTCTTTTCGGGAGGATCATATATAGTGCTTATGTCCCTTATCCCGGACATAGCCATGTGCATAGTCCTCGGTATCGGCGTGGCTGACAGCGAAAGCACGTCGACAGTAGGTTTCAGTTCTTTGATCCTCTCCTTCTGCGCGACTCCGAAACGCTGCTCCTCATCTACCACAAGAAGCCCCAGATCTTTGAATGCTATATCTTTCTGCAACAGTTTATGAGTGCCTACCGCTATGTCCACATCGCCGTTCCTGATACCTTTCACGGTATTTTTCTGACCTTCCGTGGTACGTAATCTGCATAGAAGATCGACTTTTACTGGATAATTCTTCACTCTGTTAACGAAGTTATTATAGTGTTGCAGCGCAAGCATCGTCGTAGGAGCAAGGAAAGCGACCTGTTTACCGTTCATGACGGCTTTGAAGGCCGCACGTAATGCGACTTCCGTTTTACCGTAACCCACATCCCCGCAAAGAAGCCTGTCCATTACCTTCGTGCTTTGCATATCCTTCTTTATTTCATCGATGCATTTTATCTGGTCATCCGTTTCTTCATATATGAATTCGTTCTCAAACGATGTCTGCCACTGGTCATCCTCGGCAAAGACGAATCCCTTGACGGAATTCCTTTTCGTATATAGATCTATGAGTTCTTTCGCTATATCCTTGACAGCTTTCCTGACCTTGGCTTTCTGGTTCTCCCAGTCATGGCCTCCCAGGCTTGTGATACGCGGTATCTTTTCTCCCACGCCTGCATATTTCTGAACAAGGTCCATCTTGCTCACGGGTACATACAGGACATCCTCCCCTTTATATGCTATCTTGATATAGTCCTTGATTATGCCCTCTATCTCGACTTTTTCCACCCCGAGATATGTTCCTATCCCGTGATGGTCATGTACTACATAATCTCCCGGAGCGATATCCGAAAAGAAATCCTGATCACGCACCTCTCTTGTCTTCTGTTTTGCATTTTTCCTGAATATCTTACCCCCCGGTATGCATACGGCTCTGGCTTCTCTTGAAACGAATCCTTCATTGATACCGTTTTCCAGAACATACAGCCTCTTTGAAAGAAGAGGGAAATCGTCGTCCTGCCTGACCACCGTCACCTGATAATTGTTGTCCTCAAAGAATCCTTTCAGGAATTCCGTATTTTTCTCCCTGTCAGAACATATGAACATCTTCATATTTGAATCCCTGTAGCCGTTCATATCTTCAAGAAGAAGCTTCATATCCCCTCTGTACGTTGCAGGTTCGCTCATGGAAATGGAAAATTCCCTGTATAAAGCGATATTGTAATTGCTTTTATCATATATCAGGACAAGCTGCGGTCTCTGTATGTCATATAGCGAATAAATATCCATCTGCATCCTGCATGCCAGGCTCACAGTCTTTTTCTTTTCAAGAAGCCCCACGCACGTATTACAATATTCTCTGTATACCGTATCTGACGTTGCATGGCAGCGCACGTCGTTGTGTATGATCGTAACTATATCCTGCCCGAAATACTCGATAGTCATGGCATACTTTTCAGTCGCGGCGAAATATCTGTCCATGATCCCGGTATAATTCCTGCTTGTAAGCTTTTCTTTATCCTCTTTGTCCGTTACAAGAGACTCCAGCTTCACTATATCATCCTCATCGAGTATGTACTCCATATATGGCAGTATCGAGACCGATACAGGTGAATCTATGGATCTTTGTGTATCCGCATCAAACATGCGTATGTTATCGACCTCGTCGCCAAAGAATTCTATCCTGCATGGATTAAAAAGGTTAGATGAAAATACATCGATGATATCTCCCCTTCTGGAAAACTGCCCCTTCGCTTCGGTCAGCGCGCTTCTCGTATACCCCATAGCTATAAGCATATCGCACAGCTTATCCATATCATATGTCATGCCCTTTGTGACTTTTATGACGCTTTTCAAGAAGATGTCTTTTCGGGTGGTCCCTACAGTGAGCGCTTCCGTGCATGCGACTGCGGCCTTGTAATCACCCGTTGCGATGCGGTACAGCGCGTCTACCCTGTCCTGTTCGTCGTTTCTGCTGTATGCGTCTATATCGAACAGCATAAGCTCCCTTGGAGGAAGATATACGACATCGTCTCCCATCAGTGACTTCAATCCCTGATATACGAAAACAGCTGATGTCCTGGAATGTGAGATCACCAGGATCTTTTTATTTACCATCGACGATACTACATAGGATATGAGCGGACATAAAGAAGTCCCCGGTCCGGACAAACCTACGGGGGTCTCTTTCTTTACTATACAATCCGCTATCCCATTCATCTGAGGTATGTCGGAAAATACTTTAATGAAT
>JBAYNV010000109.1:0-7227 GCA_041678685.1 Clostridia bacterium | reverse complement strand
TAATTAAAACCACAAAAGGCGGGGAAACAAAATCCACGATAAAGGAAGTTACTGATAATATCCAGATACAAAAGAAAGAGCCGGAGAAAAAGGAAGTTACAGAGAAAATACCCGAAAAAAAAGTATTCGTAGTTAAAGCACCGGAAGTAGTCATACCAAAAAAGGAAGTACAGGAAAATGTTGTCGTAAAACCTGATGTTGCACCAATAATTGTAGAAACTGCGAAAGAAGAGCTAAAACTGGAAGCGGTTGCAGAAAAAAAAGAACCAGTTATTGAAACAGAACAGCCTAAGCAGTTCAAAGATAAAAATCAGGTCAGGGAAGAGAAAAAAGAGCAGACTTATAGGGAACAGAGAGAATATAAAGATAAAACTTTCATACCTAAAGAAAGATCAGATAAACCTTATACACCTCATAACAGAACAGAAAACAGGCCATATACGCCGAATACAAACAGATCCGACCGGCCATATACTCCGAATCCTAATAGACCCGACAGGCCGTATACACCAAATCCTAACAGATCAGACAGACCTTTTACACCAAACACAAACAGACCTGACAGACCATATACTCCTGGAGCAAACAGACCATATGTGCCAAGAGATAATGCTGACAGACCTCATTATAACAGACCAGATGGAGCACAAGGTGGATACAGGCCCAGGCCTCAGGGTTCATCAGGTTCACAGTTTTACAATAAAGATAAAGACGCAGCTCCGCAGTATGATCACAAAAGGCCGCCTTTCCGTAAACCTGGCGATAAGGATAAAATTGAAGACACAATGCCTAAGATCGAGAAGAGCAGGATAAATAAAAATGAACTGCTTAAGAAAGATCAGGAGAAAGTGCTCAATAAGGAAAACAAAAAAGAAGGCGGTGTAATTAAGACCATACCTGAAAAACAGAATAAGTATGAAAAGAAAGATATCATTACTCCAAAAAGTGCAATAGGAATAGAGCAGTTGAGTGATGATGATCTTTTCACGAATTTCTATAAAGATAATGTTATAAGAAGAAAAAGGAAGAAGAGAGAGGATACACCTGCAAAAATAGAGGTTTTGAAATTTGTCAAACTCCCTCCTGTAATGTCAGTGAAAACATTTGCTGAAACGATAAAGAAAGCATCAAGTGAAGTATTAACGAAACTGCTAGGCATGGGTTCGGATATAATGAGTGCAAATGAAGATATAGACTTTGATACAGCTTCTCTGATAGCTGATGAATTTGGTATAACATGCGAACAGGAAAATATAACCACTGAAGAAGATATACTATTCGATGATGTTGAAGATAAGGATGAGAATATGGTCGAAAGACCTCCTGTAGTGGTCGTTATGGGGCATGTTGATCATGGCAAGACTTCCATACTGGACTATATTAAAAACTCAAATGTTGTAGCTACAGAAGCAGGTAGAATAACACAACATATAGGTGCATACAGAGTTAAGACACACGACAGGTATATTACATTCCTTGATACTCCGGGTCATGAGGCATTTACTGCAATGAGAAAAAGAGGTGCAGATGCTACGGATATTGCAATAATAGCAGTAGCTGCAGATGATGGGATAATGCCTCAGACAGTTGAAGCTATAAATCATGCAAAAGCCGCGGGAGTAACTATAATAGTAGCTATAAATAAAATCGATCTTCCTACTGCAAAACCTGACAGGGTAATGCAGCAGCTTATGGATTATAACCTGGTTGCAACAAAATTCGGAGGAGACACAGAGTGTATATGTGTATCAGCAAAAACCGGAGAAGGTATGGATGCTCTTCTTGATACTATACTTCTGACCGCTGATATCATGGAATTGAAAGCAGATCCAAAGAGACAGGCAAAGGGTATAGTACTTGAATCCAGAGTAGAAAAATCAGGAACCATCACTACTTTACTTATTCAGGCGGGAACTTTACATAAGACAGACTATATCATTTCAGGTACATCCGTAGGACATATAAAAATGCTGTATGATGACAGAGGGAAGAACATAGCAACAGCTGGTCCGTCCATGCCTGTTGAGATATTAGGTCTTGATATGCCTCCTGAAGCAGGAGAGATATTTTATGCTGTGAAAGATGAGAGAACGGCAAAGATTCTTGCTGAAAGAAGGAAATTCGAGCGACAGGTTGTAAAAACTTCCCATAAACTTACTACTTTGGACGATTTATTCGCTCAGATCAAAGCAGGCGAAGTAAAAGACCTTAATCTGATTGTAAAAGCTGATGTACAGGGATCGGTAGAAGCAATAACCGAATCATTTAAAAAGCTGTCCAATGAGGAAGTAAAGGTCAATATTGTACATGCAGGTGTTGGTACAATATCTGAAACCGATGTTACGCTGGCGGAAGTATCAAATGCAGTAATCATAGGATTTAATGTAAGACCAGTCGGAAATGTTGCAGGAATAGCAAAAGATGATGCTGTAGATATAAGACTTTACAGTATAATCTACGATGCGATAGAGGACGTTAAGAATGCTATGACCGGCATGCTTGCTCCCAAGACAAAGGAAGTGATATTCGGCCATGCCGTTGTAAGAGATATATTCAAAATTACCGGTGTAGGAACGGTTGCAGGATGCATGGTCCTTGATGGTAAGATAATCAGAAATACGAATGTGAGGCTTGTAAGAGACGGGATCACAATATATGACGGAGGATTGAGTTCTTTTAAGAGATTTAAAGATGATGCCAGGGAAGTTGCTGCCGGTTACGAATGCGGCCTGTCAATAGAAAAATACAATGATCTTAAGAACGGAGATATCATTGAGTGTTATAAGATCGAGGTCGTAAAAGCATGAAAGAAAAAAGACTTGAACGTCTCAATGAAGAATTGAAGAAGGAAATATCGTCAATTTTACGCGAGGATATCAAGGATCCGCGTCTTTCAGCAACAGTGATATCGATTGTCAATGTAAAGACATCAAATGATCTTTCATATACTGATGTTTATGTAAGTATGTTAGGTGACGAGAAACAGATCAAAGACAGTATGGCTGCCATACTTAGCGCTGCCGGATATATAAGGAAACTTGTAGGACAAAGAATCGAGATAAGGCGCATACCTGAACTGAGATTCCAATATAACGATTATATTGAGCAGGGTATCAGGATAGGAAAATTGATAGATGAAGTTAGCAGAAATAGCAAACCAACTGAATAGTGACATAAAAAAGAACAACAGGTTCATTTTATTCCCTCATGTAATGGCTGATGGTGATGCTGTAGGCTGCTGCATCGCTTTAGCAAAGTATCTTCAAGTGATCAAAAAAGATGTGATCATATTGATGGAAGAGAAAATACCTTCTGTATATATGTTCATGAATGAAGGTATCGATATCCAGATATATGATGAAAGTAAAAAGTATGAGTATGAGGTGTGTATAGCCTTAGATACAGGCGATATAAACAGACTAGGTAAAAGACAGGGAATATATTTGTCTTCTATAACATATAACATCGATCATCATAAAACTAATAATGAATATGGTTTATATAACTATATAGACTGCGATGCGTCTTCGGTAGGTGAAATACTTTTTTATCTCATGAAACAGATGGGTGTACGGATCGATCATGACATGGCACAGGGGATATATGTGGCCATATCGACAGATACAGGAGGGTTCAGATATCAGAATACAAATAAAAAGTGCTTTGAAATCTCCGCAGAGCTCATGGATACCGGGATAGATATACAGAAGATATCTGAGTGGGTATTCGAAAAAACAAACTTGAAAAAGCTGAGACTGTACGAAAGTACGATACAGAACATAAAGATATATTTCAATGGGAAAGTAGCATTGTCTTCTATCAGATATGATGAATATAAATCACTGGATGTCACAGATGAAGATTTCGAAGGTCTTGTAAATATAGTTAAGAATATCGACGGTGTTGATGTCGGAGTATTTGTAAGAGACAGGGATAACGGTGAGGTAAAAGTTAACTTAAGGTCTAATGTCGATATGGTCGATGTTTCTCTTATAGCGTGCGAAAACAACGGCGGAGGGCATACAAGAGCAGCAGGATTTGTATCTACAAAGAGTACTGGTGAAGTGTGTAAATTAATAATGAAGAGTTTGGAAAAATACTATCAATGAACGGTATTTTATTATTATACAAAGAAAAAAATATTACTTCATTCAAACAGATATTCATGCTAAGGAAGCTTTTCGATACGAAGAAGATAGGTCACACCGGCACATTGGATCCGATAGCTGAAGGTATTCTTATAGTTTGTATAGGTAAAACGACAAGACTAGCAGACTATATCATAAAAAAAGATAAAACATATAAAACTGAAATGCTTCTGGGTATTTCGACAGATACTTATGATACTACCGGTGCGATAACACGATATATCGATCCTTCAAAACTTGATAAAGTGATCATTACAGATACTGTCAGATCATTCATAGGGCAGCAGATACAGATACCTCCCAAGTATTCAGCAAAAAAAGTGGATGGCAGAAAGCTATATGAGTATGCAAGAAATAATGAGGACGTGAAAATCAAGGGTGCTTCGATCGAAATATACAGCATAAATGATATCAGAGTGAATGATGAAATATATAATGCTGAAAAGGTCATAAGGATCTCATTTGAAGTAAACTGCTCAAAAGGTACATATATTAGAAGTTTATGTAACGATATAGGGGAAAAGCTTGCCACAGGTGCAGTTATGGATAAGCTTATGAGAACTGCTGTAGGCAATTTTAAAGTTGAAGACGCATATACATATGAACAGCTTGTGAGTTTACAAGATGAGGGTTGTCTGGAAAAATGCTTCATAGGGTTGGAGAGTGCGATAGACCTGGTATCTTTGAAAATCAATGAAGAAGAACTGAGAAAGTATAAATACGGTATTAAGATATCGACTGAAAAAGAACAAGGAGATTATGTTATAAAGTTAGGAAATGGCGAGATCATTGGAATAGGATATATAGACAGTAACGGTTGCCTTACCGGAAAGGTATCTCTGTATTGAAAACTTACTTAAACGATAAAAGTGATATATCAAGAAAGAAAAAGGTAATAGCTCTTGGCAGCTTTGACGGCATTCATATAGCGCATAAAATACTTTTAAGTAATGCTGTGATAATAGCTAAAAAGAAAAATATCGAGTCTATGGTATATACATTCACAAATCATCCTTCTCAGATATTAAGTGATATGAAAATCGAATTACTGTCTGATAATGTAGAAAAAACAAAACTTATCGAAAATGAAAATCTAGACATACTGTTTTTTCAGGATTTTGATATAGCTTTTTCACATATTGAACCGGAAGTATTCATAGAATCGATATTAGTAAACACGTTTAATGCGGATACTGTTGTTGCCGGTTATAACTATAGATTCGGAGCACATGGAAAAGGCAATACCGGTCTATTAAAAAAGGTATGCGAACGCCTGGATATTGAAGTAGTGATCGTTGATAAAGTAGAATTTGAAAAGGAAGTCGTCAGTTCCACAAATATCAGAAATTATCTGAAATCAGGATTGATAATACAAGCGAATAATATGCTTGGAAGAAAATATTCGCTTACAGGAAATATAATACATGGTAATTCCTTAGGTTCAAAACTTGGTTTTCCTACTGCAAACATGAAGATACCGGAAAATAAAGTGATACCCCGATCGGGAGTATACCACACCGTATCAATGATCAATGGCATATCGTATAGGAGTGTTACTAATGTCGGTATCAAACCTACATTACATACAAAAGCATTTAATGGGATCTCCATAGAAACGCATCTGATCGACATCGGTAATGTAGATTTATATGGTGAAATAATGAAAATTGAATTTATTGACCGCATAAGGGATGAACGTAGATTTGATGATTTAAATGAGCTTACAGAGGCTGTAATGAAGGATATTAGTATTGTTAAAAACTACAAGGAGTAGTATACTTTTTAATACGTGCTTGTTGTGGATTCCGTTAATTAGAAATGAGGTGGGTTAATGAAAAGTACAGTATCTTTTCCAAATTTATTCGGAGGTATAGAGTTATCTATAAGCAGAGTTGCTTTTAGTATTTTCGGATTTGAAGTATATTGGTATGGTCTGATTATTTCCTGTGCAGTATGTCTTGCTGTTGTTCTGGTTTTGAGAGCTGCGAAAAAGTATGGTATTAAGGAAGATGATCTACTGAATATATGCCTTGTCGGTATCATATTCGGTGTTTTATGCGGCAGAGGATTATATATTCTGGGCACATTGGAAAATGAATGGACTTTCAGGGAGATGTTGAATATCCGCGATGGCGGTATGTCGATTTTCGGTGCATTGATCGGTGGTTTTATTTCCGCTTCAGTATACTGTAAGATCAGCAAGATAAACTTTCTGAAATTGGGTGATCTGATAGTTCCATATATAGCACTTGCGCAGGCAATAGGAAGATGGGGCAACTTCTTTAATAAAGAAGCTTATGGCCTCCCCGTGAATCCAAGCAGTATATTAAGCAGTCTGGGAATGACCAGTATGAAAATAGGCGGTAATATTGCAGGTACGATCGAAGAAGAATTATATTCGATGGGAATAGTTGACAGCACGCTCGTAGCGACTGTGAACGATATGACCTTTGATTATATAGGCGTACATCCGACATTCTTTTATGAATCAGTATGTAATTTAGTGCTTTTTCTGATTTTGATCCTTATTGCAAAAAACGGTAAGTACTTTAATGGAAGATCCTTGTGCATATATGCTATGTCATATGGAACATACAGATTTTTTATTGAAGGGATCAGAATAGACCCATTATACTTAGGTAATACAGATATCAAGCTTTCGAGACTTATCGCTCTGATATGTACTATTTTCTTTGGCCTTATGCTGATTATCATCTCAATAATGAGAGCTAAAGATAAGAAAATGTTTCTCAAATCACTTGTTGATGATCAGGAGATTGAAGTTGGAACGTCAGAATATAAGGATATCCTTGTTGATAAAGAGACATATATTCCTGATGAAAACAATGATATCAAAAATGTCAAAGACGAATTGACGGAAGAGAAAGAAGTAGACACGAAAACTGCCGATATGGAGCAATCTGTAAAAGATGAAAGGGAAGTTGATATTGACAAAAAGTGATATCAAGTTATAATAAAACAAGTCGGGGTGTGGCTCAGTCCGGTAGAGTACTTGAATGGGGTTCAAGGGGTCGCAAGTTCGAATCTTGTCACTCCGACCATTAAAAATCGATTATGT
>JBAYNV010000108.1:0-7278 GCA_041678685.1 Clostridia bacterium | reverse complement strand
GATATATTACTTATGTTAAACCCGTTATCAAACGGGTCACGGAAAGAGGCTCTTTGATGTCAGTCATACAGGTAGAAAACCTAACAAAGGATTACGGCTTCGGACGCGGAGTTTTCGATATTTCATTTGATATCGCACAGGGTGAGGTCTTTGGCTTTCTCGGCCCTAACGGTTCAGGTAAGACAACGACTATACGGCACATAATGGGGTTTTCAAAGCCTCAGTCCGGCCATACATCGATAGACGGAATGGACAGCTGGGAAAAATCCGCTGAGATACAAAGAAACACCGGTTATCTGCCAGGTGAGATAGCTCTTCCCGAAGGTCTTACCGGAACGGAATTCCTCCGGATGATGGCCGGAATGCGCGGCATGAAGGATACAGCATACTTAAAGACCCTGCTTGACCGTTTTGAACTGGATCCGAACGTAAATACAAAAAAGATGTCTTTAGGTGTCAAAAGAAAGCTTGCGGTCGTAACGGCATTCATGCATGACCCGAAGGTCATAATACTGGACGAGCCTACAAGCGGCCTTGATCCTGTCATGCAGCAGAACTTCATAGAATTCGTCAATTCGGAAAAGAAAAAAGGCAAGACTATTCTGATGTCCAGCCATATTTTCCGGGAAGTCGATGCGACATGCGACAGGATCGCTATCATTAAAGACGGGCATATAATGGACACATTCGTTGCAGACGACCTCAGACACAGTTCGAATAAGGTGTATCAGATAGCATTCACTGATGACGAGGGTTTCTACAGATTCCAATCGATGAACTTTGAACTGTCCTATTCGGATCCGATCAAACGTAAAGTGAAGGTCATCATCACCGATACCGATATCAATTCGCTGATAGAAGCCACATCTTCCATACCTATGGTGTATTTCAAGGAAATAAAATTCACTCTTGAGGACTATTTCATGAAGTTCTACAAGGAAGATAAAGTATTTGAGGGGGTCAGATAATGATAAGGATAGAAGATCTGACAAAGGGTTACAAAGAGGGCCGCGGGATATTCGATATATCGCTTGATGTAAAAAAAGGTGAAATATTCGGTTATGTAGGCACTAACGGAAGCGGCAAGACAACGACTATAAGGCATATAATGGGGTTTTTACGACCCGACTCAGGCCAGGTGCTCGTAAAGGGAATGGACTCGTGGAAACAGAGCACGGAAATAATGAAATATGTGGCATATATCCCCGGGGAGATAGCGTTTCCGGATATACGGACGGGAACCGAATTCTTAAGAAGCCAGGCGGAATTTCTTGGCGTGAAGGATATGACTTATGCAAACAGACTGATAGAAAAGCTTCAGCTCGATCCGTCTGCTGTCTTAAAAAGCATGTCGAAAGGCATGAAGCAGAAGACAGCGATCGTAGCGGCATTGATGGCGGGTAAAGAGATACTTGTTCTTGATGAGCCGACAACGGGACTGGATCCTCTTATGAGACAGGCATTCATCGAACTGATACTGGAAGAGAAGAAAAAAGGCCGCACGATATTCATGTCCAGCCATATATTCGAGGAGATCGAAGACACATGCGATCATGTCGCCCTTATAAAAGACGGCCGTCTCGTCGAGGTAGCCGATATGAATGATATCAGACATCATGATATGAAGACATATAAGATAGAATTCTTTGATGATCAGGACTACATGGCATTTAAGGCTCTGGATTTCCACATTACCGATGAAAGGCCTCAGTATTTTCAGGCAAGGGTAAATATAGACGACACGGACGTAAATCATCTGTTCAGTGTCTTAAAAGGATTCAAAGTAAAATTCATATCAGAAATAAAATACGACCTTGAAACATATTTCAATGAGATATTCAGGAAAGAAGGCAATAAAAATGATAAGCAGACCGCTTTTTAAGCAATCGATAAAAGCCAACTGGATGCTGTGGCTCGTGGTTACTCTTGCTATGTCTTTACTGGCATGCGTGATGAACTTCGCCATCAGTAAAGTAATGAGCATGGAAAACGTTGAGGTAAGCGATGAGACAAAAGGACAATTCATGCAGTATGCAGGCGCCCTTGAGTACTATAACGCCGTGAACGGGACATCTCTCACATCTGAAGGTTTCCTGGCCGCATTTATGGGAATGATGGGTGTCGATATGACATCTCTTAAAAGCCTTAAGGATATAGACACCGCGACCATGATGAACAGTATGTACTATACTCTTGCCGGACTTATGCTCCCTATGATCTATGTGATAATTACAGGCAATAAGCTCATAGCGGGACAGGTCGATAAAGGCTCAATGGCATATGTCCTTTCCACTCCAACAAAACGTTCTTCCGTCGCGCTGACGCAGGGCCTGTTTCTTTTGGCTTCAACATTCGCCATGGAAGCGGTATGTGCGGCAGTCGATTTCGGATCGGCATTTATCCTTACTGATATGAGCAGTACGGATATATCACAAAAACTCATATTGAATCTGGGATCTTTCCTTACGATAGCCGCAATAGGAGGCATCTGCTATCTGGCCTCATGTCTGTTTGATCTTAGCAAGCATTCCATTGCAATGGGCGGAGGTCTTTCGGTATTCTTCTATCTGTGTTCAGTACTGGGCATGTTCGGTACCGAGACATTCGTAAATATGGGAATGGGAACTTCGAGCCTCAACATACTGAATAAGATAACGATCCTTTCACTTTTCGATGCTGAAGGCATATGCACGATAGGTACCGATGCGGTCTCATATGATTTCATATGGAAATTCGCGATACTAATAGGTATAACAGCTGTCGCATATATGATAGGTGCAAGAAGATTCTGTAAAAAGGACCTACCGCTTTAACAGCAGATATTCTTTCACGAAAATGTTAGTTTTCTTTATATGGTAGTAATATAATATATAGGCGGAGGATACGCCTCTGTAAAGGAGCATAAATGAGCAAGCATGTTATAGATGATGCAAAACGATGCCTGCAGTGCAGGAAACCCATGTGCACAGAAGGATGCCCGATACGTACGCCTATAAGGGAAGTAATACATCTTCTTCTTGACAGTAAAATTGCGGAAGCGGGTAAAATGCTTTTTGATAATAATCCCCTTTCCATAGTCTGCTGCCATGTGTGCCCTCAGGAAAACCAGTGTGAAGGCCACTGCGTTCAGGGTAAAACAGGTACTCCAGTACAGATCAGCGCAATAGAGGAATATATCTCCGATTATTACTTAAGCATATACAAACCCGTACCTTCACTGAAGACAAGCGGGAAGGTCGCGATCATAGGGTCAGGCCCGGCAGGTATAACGATTGCATTCGTTCTTTCCAAGAAAAATTACGATGTCACCATATATGAAGGCAACGATCAGATAGGCGGCGTGCTAAGATACGGCATGCCGGAATTCCGTCTTCCCAAAGCTATTCTTGACCGTCTTATGGACACCCTTATAGCTTCAGGCGTAAAGATCCGCCCGAGCACCACCATAGGTATGAATCTGACAGTCGATGATCTTTTCAACGACGGGTTCAAAGCCGTGTTCATGGGTACCGGCGTATGGAGGCCGAGAAGGCTGCATATAAAGGGAGAAAGCTTCGGAAACGTACATTATGCAATTGAATATCTGCGTAATCCCGATGTACACAGGCTTGGAAATACAATAGCTGTAATAGGTGCAGGAAATGTCGCCATGGATGTAGCCCGTACGGCATTCCGCCATGGGGTCAAGGAAGTATATATCATCTGCAATATGGATGAGAGTTCCATAACAGCCCGTCCCGTTGAAGTTGAATATGCAAAAATAGACGGAGCCAGATTCATTATGATGAAAACAGCGGTAGAAATTACAGATGAGGGAATCATGCTTGCAGACTCAGAACTGTATCAGGATGAAAACGGTTATCAAAACAGCAGACCTATAGAGGGGACCGGATCTCTGTTCCCTGTCGATTCAGTCATAATAGCAATAAGTCAGGGACCGAGGGCTGTCATAGTATCATCTTCAAAAGGTATTGAGATAAACAAGACAGGCCTTGTAACTGTCGATGAATCCGGACGCACCACGCGTGAAGGCGTATTCGCTTCAGGCGACGTTGTGACAGGAGCAAAAACAGTCGTTGAAGCAGTCAAAGTATCAAAAAGAGTTGCGGATTCTATAGACGAATATATAACCGAAAGATATACCAAAGGAAACAAAGATTACATATGGAGGGAATAATTTATGGCGGAACTGCCTGAGATCAAAAAGATAGCGGATCAGATGAATGAAAGGCTTATAAACAGACAGATCAGTGCTGTCGAACTTAAGCAACCCAAATGCTCAAATATATCCGTAGAAGAACTAAATGACCGCTGCACAAAAAGAACGGTCAGACATGTCTTCAATAAAGGAAAATGGATATTCGTTTCTTTGGATAACAACGAAAATATATTGATATCATTAGGCATGGGCGGAGATATCATCTACTTTGAAGACGGGTCAGAAACACAGGATAAGTATCAGATAAAAGTAAGTTTTTCAGACAAAGCAGGATTCACCATAAGATTCTGGTGGTTCGGTAATTTCCTGATCGCAAACGACGATGAGCTTAAGTCAGAACCTCATACTAAGGACATAGCATTATCGCCGTTTGATGAGGGTTTCACTTATGGTTATTTCCAAGATCTGCTGAAAGATAAAAAAGGACAGATAAAAGCTTTTTTAATGGATCAGAAAAATGTGAGCGGTATAGGTAACATGTACATGCATGACATACTTTTTAAAAGCTCGTTACACCCCAAACAGAAGATCTCTGATATGACAAAAGACGATCATATAAATCTATATAACAGCATAAATCAAGTATTGGGCTTCTCACGTGATAAAGGAGCATTCGCATATGAAAACGACTTTTACGGATGTAAAGGCACATTCACAACAGCTGATTTTCTGGTAGGCTACAAAGAAGGAAAACCCTGTCCGAAATGCGGTGAAAGCATACAGCTCATAAAAACAGGAAGCACCACTTCATTCATATGCCCTAAATGCCAAAGGATACACTGATCATTTATCAGTGTGTTTCATTATTACCCATTTATTCAATGGGTACTGGATCGCAAATGCGATCGTATTGTTAGCCAGTTTAGTTAAAATATCACCCCAGTTCTGTCCGAACCAGGTTCCGAAAACACGCATGAAAATACCTGCAAGCCAGATCTGAAGGAACCACCCTGATATTATCATGACCGCATACATTATACCTGCTTTAAGCGCATTGTTTGTAGCATGGAATGTTCTATTACGCTGAATAAAGAAATTCGCGGTCTGAGCTATCGCATATGAGACAGTAGTCGCAAGGAATCCGGCCAGGCCTCCGCCTACTTCACCTGAAACCGAATAGTTCAGTATCCACCAGTGAAAATCCACTGTTTTAAGACTGTCAAGGATCCAGAAATTCAGTAATATGAACACACCGAAGTCCATTATAGTGGAAATGCCTGAAAGCAATTCATATTGTAAAAACTGATACACCGAGAAGTGTTTAATCTTTAAATCCGCAATAAAAGTCTTTATCTTCTGCATGCCCTATCTCCATGATCAAATGTAATTAACACTACAATATTATTCCTGTAACATTACAAAAACAATATGAGTAACGCAATTAAAAGCTGTGCCTAAAAAAAGATGGTTAAAGCATCCATCGATCATTTATCAGTATGTCTCATTATGACCCATTTATTCATTGGAAACTGTATGGCAAATGCGATCGTATTGTTAACCATCTTTGCCAGGATATCACCCCAGTTCTGCCCGAGCAAGCTGCCGAAAACACGCATAAAGATACCTGCAAGCCAGATCTGAAGGAACCACCCTGATATTATCATGACCGCATACATACTGCCTGAGTAAAGCGCATTGTTTGTAGCATGGAATGTCTTTTTACGCTGAATGAAAAAATTGAAAACTTGTGCTATAGCATATGAGATAGTAGTAGCAAGGAAACCTGCAAGGCCTCCGCCTACTTCACCTGACACTGAATAATCCAATATCCACCAGTGAAAATCCACTGTCTTCAGACTGTCAAATATCCAGTAATTCAGAATGATAAACGCACCGAAGTCAACTATAGTGGTAATACCTGAAAGCAATGTATACTGTATGAACTGATACACTGAGTAATGTTTTATCTTAAGATCCGCAATAAATACTTTAATCTTCTGCATAATTCTCTCCGTAACAAACTATCACTAACGATACCATATTATGCCTGCAGTATAACAAAATCAATAGGTGCAACACTAAGCCGTAGATATGATGACTCAAGTTCAGTTGTATTAAAACAAATATCAAGTATAATTTAAGTATAAATAGCGAGGAGATGTGAGTGAAATGAAAATCACCAATGCAGGTAAATTATCAATTATAACGTGTATTATCTCCATGATCATGCTGATCGTTCTGGCTGCGACAAGAGACTATATCATTGCAGGCGCAGCTACTGCGATAATATTAGGTTCTTTAATGGTATTAGCGCTTATTATTTCCCTAATCGCAGGGATAAAGTATGTATGGAAAGATAAAGGACGTTCAATAGCAGTTTTCATATCAATGGGTATAAGCTTTATACTCCTTCTGATCGTATCAGTGAATATGATCATTGATAGTCTGACCTGATATACCAATAACGAATTTAATCTCAGAATCCGATTATAAGTATACATGTGCGTTATCAAAATAAAAAATCGAATAAGAAGTATGAAATGATTGATCCCTTCAACTATCAATAATATTATGTAAACTCTGTTCGGACCTTATTTCTTTGGAAGCGGAACGTATGTAAGGATTTATTTATAGCTGGACCAATACCGGTATGATAGAAAAATTCAGATACTTTTGCATGGGTAATGCTTGTATGGTTTCAATGGTCACACGGATGCGTAAGACGCTAAACGATATATTTGAAGTAAAATGATCAGATGACAATTACGAATTTATTCCTTGCTATTTTTCACCTTGAAAATAAATTATACCTGCTCACTAATACTTATTATGTAGTTTATAATTCATCAACTTGAATCTTTTTTTTATACTCACCCACAAATAGAATATCTGATCTTAAATCCCCAAGTAGAATATCAATATGAGTTTCATGATTAGCTGGTATAGCTCTTATACATAAACGAAATTCCTGTTGATACTTGAAATAATCTGGTTTTCTAAAAGCCGTTTCATTAATATTTCCGTTCAGAAATCCTTCAATTCGATACACAGGTGAGGAATATCCATATTTAACTTTTGCAAAGCAAAATGGAAAACTTGCATATCGTTTATTACTCAAT
>JBAYNV010000107.1:0-7347 GCA_041678685.1 Clostridia bacterium | reverse complement strand
TATACGTAAAAAACTCAAGATACTGAGCATAAAATTCAGTCCTTGAATATGGCATAAACGGAATTTAGTCTTACATTCTTTTGAGTCTGCTTAATACTGGAATTTAAGTTTTCACTTTACTTTATTGTAATTAATTGATTTAACATTTAAAATGTTGCATATAAATAAAATAGTGTTTTATGAAAAATATGCATAAGCTATATCCTTCCGGTTTATGAAAACATGAATATTAAGGCTTAGTACTGTCTTTTCGTTATGAAGTTCTAATCGAGTAGAATCATATATGGATGTAACACTACCTTTGACATCTTAAGATCCGATTTCCACTTCATCTTGTGAGAAGTTACAAAGGAGACGATTGCAGATAAGAAAGCTATAGTTTATTGACATATAGGAATATCATGGTCCTGAAACTCTCATCAACCTAAATCCCTTTGTTATCCTTTATGTTGCATGTATCATGCTGTTTATTACTTCTCCAAAAGAGTTGGTATATCTGTTCCAAAATACTCAAGTATCTTCGCTTTTGCTGAACGATCTTGCCACTTTTTCATGGGGAGTTCGTGAATACAATATCAACTTCTGTATAATTCTTTATGCCTTGTTTGTCTTAGGATATGTGGCATGGGGAAAGCACCACATCCACATGCCGCCATATCTCTTTTACATCCCACTTCATTCGTACGACACATATTTTGATGTCTTTTTTGATTCTACACATACATGCACAATCTTGTCACCATCCGCGAGTCTTCGATCTTATGGATCTTTCGGGTATCTCCATAAAGTTATCTCGTTTCTATTCCAACCTCCTTCTGTCAGAGCTATATCACCCGGAAAGAAGAAAAGGACTGCTGTTATGCTTTTACCACAGCTCTTCGCATCAGAAGCCATGACAGGCCGCTTACGATCGCAAACACGCATATAGATGATATGATGCCTGCATATGGATTCTGGGATGAAAATCCGGAAGCGCAATTCAGGAATCTGCCTATAGCAAGACTGATCCTGTTGCCTGTTACAAAGAAGTCAAACAACGGGAATATCATCGTGAAGAATACAGGAACACCTACGCCGACAGCTATCTTGCCTGCCTTGTTCAGGCGGTAAAAGATCAGAGTTATAAGGTAACCTATGCCTATGACCATCAGAAATACGCAGAAATTCAATATGATGCTTTCAACGTTCATCAAAAACCCGCTTATGCTTGCAGCTCTTACCGAATATACCGTTTCATACATTCCGGTACTTAATATGTTCTCCTTGGCAAGTAACTTGACCAATAGAAGCAGTATTGCTCCAAAAGCGGTCAGTATCCCTGAAAGTGTTACAAAATTCAGGATGCTTGATACAAACATTGTTTTTCTTGATATGCCGTTTTGCGTCAGCATAAGGAAGTTATCTTTAAATGAACACAATCCGGTCACGAACAGGAATATGACGGATGCGAATTCCATGCTTGTGAACTGTGTTGTCACTCCGTTGACCGAAAAAGTGAATATTGTCGCCAGATACAGGAATAAAGTTATAGCCACTATTATACTCATGTATATGATCATTGATTTTTTATTATCCGCCAACTGATACTTATATGATGCTCTTAAATTCATGTTACGCCTCCTGGTCATTTGTAAGTTTTACGAACAGTTTCTGCAGGTCCATTTTGGATATCTCTATCCCTTCACAGGCCATAACAGGGTGCTCGCCTAATATGTAAGCGGTCTTGAGCCCACCGAGGACATCGCAGCCGATAACATTTTTACCCATTACGAATTCATCCACTTTTGCTGCGGTCCCTGTTATGGTATATCCGTTAGAAAGCAGTTTTTCTGTGGATTCATTTCTTATGATCCTGCCTTTGTTTATTATCACCACATGCTCTACCACACCGGAGACTTCACCTATAAGGTGGGTCGATAGTATCATCGTGCAGGGATTAATGCTGTATTTTTCTATCAGAAGACGATAGAAAAGATCCCTGTAATTCGCATCAAGGCCGAGTACCGGTTCATCGAAGAACACATAAGGTGTGTTGACGCAGAGAGCGGCGATAAGCTTCACGATGGAATTGTATCCGGTCGAAAGGGAGTCTACTCTTTTATCTGTGTCGAGCGAGAACTTGACTGCCAGCTGATTTGCATAATCCATATCAAAATCAGGATAAAAGTTCTTGGTCCATTTATATACATCCTTGACTTTCATTTTTTCAGGATAGTATGTTTTTTCGCTCATAAGATACATTTTTGACTGCACCTTATCGTTTTCAATGCATGACTCGCCATCTGCAAAAACACGTCCGGAATCCGCAAATAACCTGTTGTTTATAATGTTCAGCAGCGTTGTTTTTCCTGCTCCGTTTCTTCCTAGCAGACCGTATATTTTATTTTCCCCAAAATCGATGCTGACATCATTCAGTGCTACGGTCCTGCCATAGGTTTTAGTAACATTTCTTACTTCTATACCACTCATCTTCTGAACCCTCTTTCTATCATTTCTTTAATATCGTTTTCTTTAAGACCCAGTTTCCCTGCTTCTTCAATAAGGCTGGATATATAATCCTCAAAAAATTTTTCCTTCCTTATTTCCTTAATCTGCTTCACAGCACCTGCTTTTACAAACATTCCAAGCCCTCTTTTCTTGTAGACTATCCCGCTGTCGACCAGGATATTAATGCCTTTGAGCGCTGTTGCGGGGTTTATCTTGTACATAACGGATATTTCCGTTATAGAAGGTATCTGACCTTCCTCCTCGAAAGCGCCTGCCAGTATGGCATCTTCCAAGCCTTCTGCGATCTGCATGAATATCGGTTTTTCTGAATTAAAGTCTATATTCACGATGCCTCCTTTTTGTTCTTTGGTTAATTACTTTACTAACTAACCAATATGGTACAACGTAAATAATATCCTGTCAATAGTTTTTTTATTTATTTTTAAATATTTTTTATTCGCTCCAGCCGAACTGCTCGTCCGGGATACCCATAGCACGGCAGATATTGAGAACGACCTGTTTTTCGTCGTAATTTCCGATCTCGTATCTGAGCACTCTGTTTCTGAATATTATAAACTTAGTGTTATTGCATTTCATGTCAGCAAACCAGCCGTCTATAAGGACTTTGGAAAGTCTTTCGGGAAAATCACTTACATAACTTTTAAAAAATATCATAGTCCAGTATTTTATGGTTTCATGCGTCTTGCGGACTTCAACTTTTTCTATCTGTATATGATCCAATATATTCTCATCGGTAAGAGTCTCCTTGATAATAGCTCCTTCATACTTTTCAAATACCTCATCCATGTCCTGTCTCCTTAGATAAATTTCCGAACTGCTCTTTCTATTTATTATACCTGACATATATTTGGATTTCAAGAACAATCGTTCTGTTTTATCGCAAAGAGAAAGGCTGCGCTTTTTTTAAGTTTTTTCTGGTCCGAACACAAAACAATATAATATAAATACAGTCGTTATTTAGTTCGTGTTCCATCTTGCTTTCATAATTCTTAAATTTCTAACTCCTAATCATTTAAATCGGCACCGATATGTCAACGAAATTCAAATTAAAGTTTCATTTATAGTATACCTAAAGTCTATTTGCTCCATTTTCATCTTTCTTTGAATCAATTCTTTTAACACTGGCTAAACTTAAATGCAGTATTTCAGTTGCTTCCTCATATTCAAGTCTGGTTAACTTTCCAAAAACCATTTTTACGAGAACCAACTCTTTCAAGCGTTCCTTTATTTATTAAAGATTCAAGATGCCTGTGAATTGTCGGTTCAGACTTGGAAACTGATATGGCTAATTCATGTATTGTCAGATAGCAATTTTCGATTAAATATTTTATTATTGCCTCGTCTATATTATTTTTCTTATCAATTATCTTATCGTTTATCTTATCATCTTTTTTTCGTTTAAAAATAAAAGTAAATCCAAATTCATCATTATTGTATTCATATTCAACGCCATTTTCTGCACACGACTTGAATGTTCGATCAAATCCCGTTCCAAACGCGTCAATTAGTGAATTCTTAAACAATACAGTTGCAATTAATGGATTCCTAATTTTGCTTCCTATCTTTCCACTAGCAAAATCGAGTGGATCGGTATCTAATAATATATTACCAGGGTTATATATTCTCACATTGGATTTTGAAATGGAAATTTCGTTATAATCACCTTTTTGATAACGACAGTGAGCAAATGAATTAACAACGATTTCTCTTATTGCTTTAAGCGGTATTTCTGGTGTCTGTACCCTTTTCGTGCCGATGATTTCTGCATTATAGTGAATATTATTCTGAATATACTTCATTCCCTCTTGAATACATTGAAGTATATTCCCTTTGAATTGTTTTAGGTCAGTGAATTTCGTTCTTTCTTCTGTTGGATAAATTACTTCTTTCAATGTTACCGGGCCGTCATTTCCGAATAAGTAATAACCCGCATTGTTAATTTTACCATTACCATCAATTAAACTCAGTTTGGTTAATGCTTCTATTGGATTCCTATAAATATAGTTAAGTCTGCCTATTTCGTTAGCATCCCGTATATATTGAATCAATAATTCTTCATCTATTTTTTCAATACCATAATCCGTTGTTTCTTCTTCCCACTTCGAATAAGTTTTGTCTTTTGATTCAAAGAATTTCCATAATTGTTTTGAATCCATCAAAACATCTGAATCATCTATTCTTGTGTAGTATCTTCCGTACGCAGAATATGGAGTATCATCACCTCTCACGGTTATACAAATTATATCTTTATCGTTATATTTCTGGCATTCAATATTAACGTAAGGCAAAGGCTTGAGATTTGATCTGATCTCATGAGAAACATTTGAAGTCGTCTTCTTGCCGATATCCTGTCCAAGAGGAGTGCCATCATCCTTTATTCCAAAATACAAAAAACCTTTACCATGCTTATTCAGCATGGCACTCAACGAAATAATCCCCTCTTTCAATTGAGATGTCGTTTTTTTAAATTCTATGATTTCAGATTCATGTTTTTCCATAATCTTACCCCCTTTCTTATTATTTATCTTATTATTTATCTTATCATTTATCTTATCATTTATCAAGCATATTCCATGTTTATATTATTTTGATTGACAAGGTTATTTTCTGCATCTAAACACCTGGATGATAACACCACTCAACCGACAAATGCGTAATACCCGGCCTGAAAGCCTTGTAAAATGGGCATAAAAAAGAAACAACCTCTCAATGCATTGCATCTATCCGCTGTTTCTGATCTGGTGTCCCGAACAGGAATCGAACCCGCATCTGAGGAACCGGAATCCCCCGTTCTATCCATTAGACTATCGGGACAAATTAACGGTATACCGTTAATAGTTGTTTACTACATCCATGGCTATTTCAGCCCACTTTGTAAGTCTCTGAGGCTGGCATTTTGTTGTTGATATATCTTTTAATATCATTTCCACGTTCGCATTATTCTTTCTTGCAGCATCTACGGTCCTCTGGAGGTCTTTACGTATGACATCCTCATCAAGAGTTTCAGTAGCAAGGAATGCAGGCGTAGGCTTATTGCTCATTATGATCTTAGGTCCGATCTTCTCCGCAAATTCCTCTCTTAAGCTCCAGGGGCTGCAGGATACCTTTTTCAGATTAGGGATCGTCTTTACCATATCGAGCCTGTCATCAAGCCTGTCGCAGCATCCGTAATATATCATTCCGAATTTCTCCGCCATCCTGGTTATATACGGTATCTCGAACTCTTTTGTGACGTCAGGAGATACTGATGAGAACAATTGGGCAAGGCCGAATCCCCAGCCGTTCTGAGTGATCGCAGGCTGTTTGCCTTTCCCGCTGTCTGGCAGCAGTTCATCCGTGTATATGTACGAACAGTGGCAGACGTTCGAATTCACGTTATATATCTTAAGATCGTTTGTGCACTGTATCGCGCTTAAAACGGACTGTGTCATTCTTTCCATGAAAAAGTGCAGTTTTTCCGGTTCGTCTATTAGGTCAAAATAGATGTTCTCGACACCCATGAACTGTGAAAGATGGTCCCATACTCCGAGGTGGAATATCGACCCTTCCATTTCCACAGGAGCTATCCCTTTGAATATCTGTGAAGCCACTTCATATCTGCTCTTTGTCTCGGCTTCATCATGAGTGATGATCATGTCTTTTATCTTCTTGCCGTCTTCCATTGTCGCAAGCTGATTGGTGAATACATGGCTGCTCACATTGCCTGAAGCATACAGTGTCTTTTCTTCCACTTTCAAACCGTATCCGGTATTGTTCAGAGCCATAGGCACCCTTATAAACGGATCGAGTACCATATCGACCGGGAAATGCCTCCACTTGTAGATAGCCTGTTTAAGATCCCTTTCAACGCGTTTGAAAACCGGATCTTCCACGACCATATCAAGTTCTCCGTTCACGTTCATCTCGTTCCATGGGATCTGATCGATGACAACCATCGGGCGCTGCATTTTGCTTCTGTTGATCGCCTTCCATAAATTGATCTTTTCTTTCTGGATAGGTAACGAAGCGTATTCCATATATGTTTTTGCTGTATCCTGTAATACTTTTATTTCATTCTTTGTGAGTTCCATGACATATACCTTTCGGATGGATTTTCCTCATTTATGACCTGCTTCAGAGGTAATATAATTATACATTAAATAGTTTCCGTGTATAGACCTCTTTTTGTAATATTTTGTTCATGTATAAAAAAGCATTGTCCCTTACGAGGACAATTGTCCCTTACGAGGACAATGCTTATTGCGTCTGTTATTTATATCTGTTTCTTAATTATTTATACAGCGGTCCGAAGTTGCTGCATGCCCTATAGTCTGCGCCTTCGAGATCGCCCGTTCCGAATGATGCCCATGCGCTCGGTCTGTAGACCTTTTCGGTATCCACATTGTGCATATTTACAGGGATCCTCAGCATTGAGCACATTGTTATAAGAAGATTCCCTATATGCCCGTATGAAAGAACGCCGTGATTTGCACCCCATTTAGCCATTACATCGTATACGCTTCTGAATGCGCCTTCTCCGGTCAACCTTGGAGCAAAGTATGTTGTCGGCCATGTGGGATCGGTCCTCATATTCAATATCTCATGAGCCTTGGGGTCTATATCGCATGTCCAGCCTTCAGCTATCTGCATGACCGGCCCTAATCCGTCGACTATATTCATCCTCGACATCGTAACAGGCATTCCGCCTCTTGACAGGAATGTTGACGAGAATCCTCCGCCTCTGAAATATCCAAGACTTGCAGCGCCCCACTTCGTATTGTCAAGGCAGGCCTGTGCTTCTTTATCAGTGATCTCATAGAACGGTTTCATGGCAGGCTTGTTGTTTATCTCACATCTGCC
>JBAYNV010000106.1:0-7408 GCA_041678685.1 Clostridia bacterium | reverse complement strand
GCTATTGATATTGCAGGATTGACATGCCCTGCGCTTCCTCCGCCTGCTATAAGGATCCTCATACTCTCAATTCCCTCTTTCTGACCGATTGCCTTGATATATTCAATAATATGCCTATCTGCATCAAAAACGCAACCAGGCTCGTTCCGCCATAGCTGAAGAATGGCAGTGTTATACCTGTATTAGGGACAAGACCTGTAACTACTCCTATGTTCAAAGCCGCCTGAATAAAAATCAGCGCAGTGATGCCTGTTGCAAGCAGGGTGCCATAGAGATCCTCACAATATATAGAGATCTGCATTCCCCTCCATAAAAGCATACAGAACAGTGCTATAACAGCAAAAACGCCAACAAATCCGATTTCTTCAGCAAGAATTGAAAATATGAAATCGTTTTGAGGTTCCGGTATGTATAGGAATTTTTGTGTGCTTTTACCTAACCCGACTCCGAAAAGCCCTCCTGAACCTATCGCATAAAGTGACTGCACCACCTGATAACCGATATCCGACGCATCCGCAAAAGGATCTAGCCAGCTAATGATCCTTTCTTTCATGTAATCGACATTAAATGCAGCAAATAATCCAAGAGCTACGACGGGCGCCACCGTCAGTATAAGATACTTTATTTTAGTCCCTCCGATATATATGATCAGGAAACCTACAAGAGTAACTATAACAGCGCAGCTTAAATGAGGCTGCTTATATATGATGAATGCAGAAACAATAATGACTGATAATTCTATAAGGTAATTGACAAAATGCCTCTTTTTATCCTTCAGGTCAACTACCAGTTTCGAAAGGAATATGATATATGCTATTTTGTATATCTCTGAAGGCTGGAATTCTATTATTATCTTTACCCACCTTCTTGCATCACTATATGACACACCTATACCCGGTATAAAACATAGAATGAGCAGTGCAAGTCCGATACCTATGATTGGCCAAGCCAATTTTTTATAGATTTTGTAATCCAGATGGGAAATCAGAAACATCAGAGCAAATCCTATGAGTGCAGCAATAAACTGGGTTTTGAAGTAGCTGTAAATATCATCGAACTTATTCTTGGCATATGGAGCGCTGGCGCTGAACACCATTATGAGGCCAAAAGCAGTAAGTCCCAAAGTGAACAGGAATGTCCAGAAATCTGCTTTCCCTTTTGTTATCAACTTATTCATGGTCCTCCTACAGCATAAAATATGCGGCTATCCCTCCGGCGAATGAGACTGCGGTAAATACCAAAACGATCTTGTTTTCGCTCCAGTGTAAAAGCTCAAAATGGTGATGTATCGGGGCCATAAGAAATACCCTTTTTTTTGTCCTTTTATAATGGAGCACCTGTATTACTGAAGAAAGTATTTCTATTACATATATGATTCCTGCGATAAGTATTATCCAGGGTATTCTAAGATTTATCGATACCAATGCAACTGCACCTCCAAGAGCAAGGGATCCTGTATCACCCATCATGACTTTTGCAGGATGTACATTGTAAATCAGGTATGCAAGCAATGAACCGCATAAAGCCAGAGAAATATATGTCATATCATCATTTTTAAATATGATATGTGATGCTAAAGCAAAGAACACGAAGATCATGCATGTTACAGAACCGCATAAACCATCGACTCCGTCGGTAAAGTTAACGGCATTGATCACCGCATTATAGAAAAATACAATAAAAATAACATATATCCATCCGGGGATATGGAATGTTTGTAATGAATCGGTAAAAGGTATTACGATATCAGAACCAATTTCCGTAAAATATACGACATATATGGCATATGCCAAGGATACTGCAATAAAACAAAATGTTTTAAGCATTGGTTTCAGACCGTCTTTATTATGTCTTCTGATCTTCAGCAGATCATCAATGAACCCTATAGCTCCTGACAGAAGGATGACTATGCATGCAACTGCTGTCAGCATGTCGCCTTTTGTGAAGTATAATGCACATCCGACTACAGGAATTATAAATATTATACCGCCCATCGTAGGTGTGCCCGCTTTTTTCAGGTGTTCCTTTGGTCCGTCATCTCTGACTACCTGCCCGATCTTTAATCTGCGAAGAAGCGGCAGCAGCAGTTTGCCAAGGATCAGACTCAATAGAAAAGCAATTATTAATATAAAAACCATACTATTTCCCCTCTATGACTTTCAGAATATTCTCCATCTGTGCTCCTCTGGAGCCTTTGATCAAAATCACATCATTTTCTTTAATGATACCAAGGATCACTTTTTTTGCGTCTTCCATATCCTTGAATGTAAATATATATTTACCGGGCATACCGCCTTTTATTGCTCCTGTCCTGTAGTATGAAGCATTATTACCTATAAGTACTAACACATCAGTTTTACAGGATGCGGCATATTCACCGGCTTTTTCATGCATTTCCTGTTCATATGAGCCCAGTTCCAGCATATCACCCAGTATAGCGACCTTACGCTGACTGTATTTTCTGAAAACATCAAAAGAAGCTTTCATTGAATCGTAATTCGCATTATATGCATCGTTGATCACAGTCATACTTTTTACAACTGAAATATCCATACGCATTTTTTGGTTTTTCTGATCCTTTAACGCACAGCTAACTTTTTGCATATCCAGATCCAGCAGTTTAGCGACAGCAATAGCAGACAATGCATTATATACATTATGCTCTCCCTGGATGGAAAGACTGAATCCTGTACCTAACGCATTAAAACCATATGTATTTATCTCGCTGCTTACAAGATTGGTTGCACGGATATCCAGATCTTCAGCGTATATGCCTACTTTTATAACCTTATAATTCTCACCATCCTGCAATTGGGAAAGAAGATCATCATCCCCATTGACAACGGCATACCCGTTTTGTATATATTCCAGTACTTCCTTTTTTGCTTTGAATATATTTTCCCTGCTTCCGAGTTTTCCGATGTGGCTTGTACCTATATTCGTTATGACAGCGATGTAAGGTTTTACCATTCTTGAAAGGTATGATATCTCGTGTAAATGGTTCATACCCATTTCAATTACCGACGCTCCGCACTCATCGGTAAGCGTGAATAATGTATTTGGCACCCCTGTCTGGTTATTATGATTGCCTTTAGTCGCGCAAGTCACGTATTTGACCGATAAAGCCGCGTTAATCAACTCTTTGGTAGTAGTCTTACCGGTGCTTCCGGTCACAGAAATGAAAGGTATATGAAAGAGATCACGGTAATATGAAGCCAGATCACCTAACGCTTTTGTTGTACTTTCCACAAATATTATTTTGTCGTCTGAATCAGGGATATCCTGCATATCCGTCTTTTTGTCTTTTGCACAGACAGCAAGATATGCACCTCTTTTAAAAACATCGGCAACATATTCATGACCGTCATGAGTTTCACCCTTTATTGCAAAGTAAATCTCACCTTCCTTTATAGTGCGTGAATCTATAGAAACACCTGCGATCAGCTTGTCGTTTTCGCATTTCATTTTTTCATTGAGAGCATTATAAACATCACTTACTTTTAGTTTCATCTCATTTCCTTCAATATCCCGGCGACCTCTTCACGCTCGTCATAATGTGTTTTCACACCTTTAACTTCCATATATGTTTCCTGTCCTTTTCCTGCAAGTATGACTATATCATCTTTCATGGCGCTCTTAATAGCATACTTTATAGCCTCGGTCCTGTCCTGAATACATATATATCTTCCGCTAGTTTTCTTGATTCCTTCCTCTATCATTCCTATTATATCCGCAGGTTTTTCAGATCTTGAGTTATCTGATGTTATGATCGAAAAATCAGCATTTGCTCCTGCGATCTCACCCATCATAGGACGCATAAGATGATCCCTGTCCCCCCCGCATCCGAACAGACATATGATCCTGCCTTTCGTTTTAGTGCCGCGTATCGCCTGTAAAAGCTTCATCAGGCTGTCGGGAGTATGCGCATAATCTATCATAATGCTAAAATGCTTGCCGGTTTCAACCATCTCACACCTGCCCTTTACCTTGACCTTTTTTAACCCTTTCTGGATGGCATCCGACGAAATATTATACATCAGACATGCGGTAACGGCAAACAATGAATTGTATATGTTGAACATGCCGGGAAGATCCAGTTCAATCGGTATTATTTTACCAAAACCTGAATACTCGAAAGTACAGCTATCATTATTGTAGTGTATATTTTTCGCAGTAATATCTGCCTTATCATTAAGTCCTATCGTATATATTTCATTCTGAAACCTTTTATGATCATCGCTGTTTCTGTATTCATCAATACCTTTTTTTACATATTCATCATCCATGTTGACAAGTAACCTTCTGGATCTGTTGAATATAAGGCATTTTGACGCATAATAATCGTCAAATGTCGGATGTTCCCTGTCAGTTATATGAGCCTGTGAAAGATTCGTGAACATACCTATATCGAATGTTATGCCTTCGACTCTGTTGAGTTTCAGTGCTATGGAGGACACTTCTATAACACTGTGTCTGAAGCCTTCATCTACGGTATCCTTAAAAAAGCTCATAAGATCGTACGAGGACGGAGTTGTATTGGATGTTTCAATATGCCTGTCTTTGATCACCATGCCAAGTGTTCCGCTTACCGAGCAGAAAAGCCCCTGCTCAATAAATATCTGTCTTATCATATATGATATGGTGGATTTACCTTTTGTTCCTGTTATTCCCATTATATTGATTTTCTCTGCCGGTCGGTCAAAATAATTGACAGACAGTTGCGTAAGAGCATGGCGTGAATCATCAACAAGGATAACGGTGATATCAGGGTATGAATTTTTTACAGTATCATATTCCCTTGACAGAATAATACAGGCAGCTCCGTTTTCTATTGCTTTTGGTATATATTTATGTCCGTCCTGATCTATCCCGTCTATCGCAACGAAGAGATCCCCTTCATGGATCTTTCTTGAATCATATACGATACGCTGTATATCGATGTTGACTCTTCCGTGTATTTTTTTGTATTCTACGTCTTTTAATAAGCAGTTAAGTTTCATTTATTCCCCCGCATCAATCCAGATAATCAGTGTACCTGAATGTTACATTTATGATCGAACCCTTTTCCAGGTATGTACCTGACGGGTACTGCTGCGTTATGCATGTTCCCAGTCCGTCCGCATTGACATTCAGCCCCAGATCTCTCAATGTTGAGATGACTTCCTCTTTGTTTTTACCTGCAAGATATGGCATCCTTACTGTCTGCACATCCGTTGGAACATAAGTATACAGGATCACGACTCCTGAACTGGCAATTTCCGTTCCGCTCAGAGGATACTGATACATCACTGTCACATCCTCTCCTGCAGTACTTCCTTCGATAGAATATGAAAGCCCATATCTTTTTAGCTTTTCCACAGCTTTCTCTATATTGTATCCATTCAGGCTTGGTATGTATACTGTTGATACAGTATCCTGATCATCGCCTTCTTTTTCAACATCAAGATATTCCAGTACCTGCTCAAATATAAGCTTCGCATAGGGTGCAGCGACCTGGCTTCCGTAATATGATTCTCCCTTAGGGTCAAATACTATCAGCAGTACGGTTATGACTGGATTATCTGCAGGAGCAAACCCGCAGAATGAGGATATATATACTCCGTCTTCTGTCGTCTGGCTTGTCCCGGTTTTACCGGCCACTCTGTACCCTTCTACATATGCATTCTTTGCACCACCTTCGCTGACCACTCCCTCAAGTATCTCGCGAAGAGTATCACTTGTTTCAGCGGATATGACCTGGCGTACCACTTCCGGTTCATTTTCTTCGATGATATTACCCTCATCGTCCGTTATTGCGCTTATAAGTGTCGGTTGGATAATATATCCGCCATTTGCAATGGCATTGTATGCGACCACCATTTGCATCGGGGTGATCTGAAACCTCTGACCGAATGCTGCGCATGACATATCAAGTATCGTTGGCACATCATGGAAAATACTCTGTCCTTCACCCGTCAATTCGATCCCGGTCTCATTTTTAAAACCGAAAGCTTCAACGTATTCATAAAAGGTCTTTATACCTATAAGGTGTGAGATCTTGACAAAAACAGGGTTGCATGAGTTATATACGGCATGAAGGAATGTTTCCGTTCCATGGGGATATTCCTTTGACCAGCAGTATATTGTTGAGCCAAGCACCTCCACAGGATAATCATCAACTGTCGTGTCCAGTTCAACAACATCTTCTTCAAGAGCTATGGATGTTGTTATCGATTTGAATGTCGATCCTGGTTCATATGTGTCCATTATTGCTTTGTTTCTCCATACAGTACTGTAAAGCAACTGCACATCAGTTGTTCTCAAACCGGTCCATCCTTCAATTGCGTAACCTTCAGGAAGCGCACGCGGATCGTTGAGATCATATCCAGGCGAGGATACCATAGCAAGCAGTTCTCCTGTTTTGCTGTTGGATATTATGCATACTGCACCGTTTTCAGCCTTATTATCGGTTATCGCCTGTTCAACTACCTCTTCGGCTATTCTCTGTATTTCCGCATTTATGGTCGACACTATGTTATATCCGTCTACCGCATCTATCTGTGACTCCAATGCAAAAGGAAGCTCTGTCCCGTCGACATCGACTTCGGTAAGTATCTTTCCATCAGTGCCTCCAAGATACTCATCCATAGATGATTCCAGTCCGTAAAGACCGTGATTATCGTATCCGACAAACCCTATTGCATGAGCCGCAAGCGAACTGTACGGATAATATCTTTTTGTATCTATGTTAATATATATGCCTACCAGTTTATTATCTTTTATATACGTTCTTAGTACATCCCCTACCGATCGGTCTATTTTCGACACGATAAGCTGGTACTGAGAGTCTTTCACATTTAATTTTTCCAATATTGCGGACTCATCCATATCCAGTATCCTGGCCATGCCCGCAGCTATTTCCGTAAGTGTCAAAGCTTTGTTTTTCTGTGCAATAACAGGGCTTACCGAGACTGTATCCACACTTATACTTATTGCCAGTACATTACCTTCGCTATCATATATCGTTCCCCGTTCTGCGTAAATGGTCCTGTCCCTGTTCTGCTGTTCATATGCCATTACCTGAAGCTCATTACCCCACACAAGCTGGATATATGCCGTGTAACCTGCAATGACAAGAGCTATGAGTATAAAAAAGACCATGATCAGCAATAACCTTTTCCTGGTAGGAGTATCGTTGACCTGGTCAATATTTTCATTTGTATTTTTTAAGTCTTCTCTGCTTTTTTCCATTTTGACCCGTTAATATCTTCCGTAATTCTGCCATACAGTATTATATTATACATCACTGATTTTCAGTATTTATAAATATATCTACTATTTTCTCGAAGGTATGCTGTATCCTGCTGAAGACTGCTTTCATTTTTGTATAGAAGTCATCCTTTTCTTCGGAATATGATGAATCCGCCAT
>JBAYNV010000105.1:0-7477 GCA_041678685.1 Clostridia bacterium | reverse complement strand
TATACTCTTATACATGAGAGACACTCTTTCCTTTCAATATTAAATTTTGCAAATACTATTTTAACAGAAAGTTTCGTCTCTCTCTTTTTATTTCATTTCCCTACAGTAACTTTACTCTAACGTCAAACTACACTAAGTAAGTAAGTATGTATGTATGGTGAGGATATGCCATTTCCAAAGTGCGGCTATTAGCAGTGCTATCGTTGGAAGTTGACTGGAAGGTGAACTACATCGGCAATTTAATAACCGAGGATTCCCGCTTTAAAACCGGCTGCTTAGTGATGATACCCTTCCCGCTTTAATAATACAGATATTTGGATGTTTATAACGGAGAAACAGGATTCGAGTTTGCGACTCCTTGAGCCAATTCAAGTGTTCATGAAATTCAGTATACCTGCCAGTAACCGGATATAATGATCTATAGAAATAATTCTATTCCATACCCGATACATCGATATACATAAGCATCTTCAGGTCGTTTATCACTAATGTGTTATCAGGTAAGAATGATATACTGCCGCCGTTCAATGTAAGCGCATCCTGTATCAGTACCTCTTTAGTCACAAGATCAATGATCACTATGCCGCTGCCGACATACGCATCAGGAATTTCGAAATAATCAGCAAACTCGCCTGTCAGCAAAGCGACATATCTGCCGTCTTTTGATAATGCATGATCGACTATGGTCGGAAAGTCATCAACAAAGTCTCTTATATCTGTAACTTCACCGCTTTCAATATTATAAATATACATCGTTGACTGGCTTCCCCCTCCGCCATATACCACAGCTGAAGTCACATATTCATCGTTATGATTCGAAAGCAGAAAGTAACCCCAGTAATCGCGATCTGACCTCAGCTTTATACTGGAAGCATCACGTATATCGTAAATATATAGTTCTTGGTAAGGCATAGATTCTCTGAAGATCAATGTCTGATATATGAACCTGTTTTCATCAATCGCTTTTTGAAATCGGTATTCTTCTATAACGCGTCCTGCCACATACTTTGTGCACAGTACTGTATACACCGTATCCGTTTCGGTATCTCTCAGGTAAACGTTCAAATTGTCATTTATCGCCTTCCATTTTGTACCCGATATGGAATTCTCGTACGGCTCACTATATACAACTTTCTCATCGACGATCTTACCATCGGTATCAATATAGTCAGAGTAAAAATTCGAAGCATAATAATAGAATTGGAAAACCTCATTATCTTCTTCAGGATATCTGTCCGAATAATTCAACTTCCAGTATGTACTACTTGGATAATGCTTTGACCATATTATCTCATTTGTCTGGTAGTTGACTATATACAGTTTATTGACCGGGTCAGGCAGGTAAAATACTACCTTATCATTATTTATCGGAAGATATCTTTCCTCAGCAGAATCGGCAACAGATCCGAATATAATATCTTTTGTAAGTTCAGATATGACTGAGCACTGGGATAAGTCTATTGTTGTGATGAGATTCTGATTTTCAGAAAGGGTCTGAGTATTGTTTTCTGAAATAAAGGGATCAGGTATGTATTCGCTGAGAATAAACCTGCTATCGGCTTTTACATAATCATATAGTTCCTGCTTTGAATCGATCATTTCACTTTCCGGTATTATCCCTGAAAGAATGAATCTGCCGTCGACGTTATCTACAACGAATACCGCCTGAAGCATGATCCTATAATAACCAGATTCATCTCTTGTTGATTCTTCAATATCCTTTAGAGCTTTAAGAGACACTTGAAATTCCCGGGCAATTATTGTATGACCTTCACACGATGATCTGTCTGTAAGACTATATATGTCTGAATCATGATGATATACATTACACGTGGTTATATCCTTATCCGTATATTTTGTACATATGTATCTTCGTATCCAATCATCTCCGTATTTTATATCTTCAGATCCGATGTCGATCGAAATATCCTGATCGATCATCTGCTGTCTTTCCAAAGGAAAGCTATACAGGTGATTGGTCAAGGGAGACCTGTCAGTATATCTTGGACCATATACAAGATATTCAGTAAATGAACCTTTGTTACATTCAAAAGTATGATTGACAAAGTCGGAGAAAGCTGTGGCGTCAATATACCGTATACTGTCCGGTAATAGCACATCATGCCAGCGTTTATTTGCATAAGCAGAACGAAAAACGTTTTTACCTATATATTTGATCCCTTCGGATATCTCTATCCTCGATATATTCCCTTCATTCTGAAAAGCACCATCAGCTATTTTAGTTACACCCTCAAAATATGGGATCATAAATGCGCTGTCTGGTGTACCTATATATCCAACTATACTGTTGTCATTAATAATAAAATATCTGCTGACTCCAGCACCAAGTTTGATTTTATCTGCTGGCAGACCAAGAAAAGCACTTTTCCCTATATAGGTAACGCTATCAGGTATCGTAACATTCACAAGAGCATTGTTTTTAAAAGCTTCGTTTCCGATATACTTGATTGTATTCGGGATGGTAACGCTCTTAAGCATATTTCCTTCAAAAGCGTTGTTGCCAATATCAGTGACACTGTCAGGTATGGTAACGCTCGTTAAGTAATTACCTGAAAATCCGCTTAGATATTCGACCCCGTTTGGAATAGTAACATTTGTAAGTAAATTTGATGCAAAAGCACCGTCACTGATATATTTAACGGTGTCAGGTATGGTAATACTCGTTAAGTAATTACCCGAAAATCCGCTCAGATATTCGACCCCGTTTGGAATAATAACGCTTCTAAGTGAATTTGATGTAAAAGCACCGCTACTGATATATTTAACGGTGCCAGGTATGGTAATACTCGTTAAGCAATTACCTGAAAATCCGCTCAGATATTCGACCCCGTTTGGAATAGTAACATTTGTAAGAGAATTTGATGCAAAAGCCCCGTCACCGATATATTTAACAGTGTCAGGCAGAACTATGCTTGTCAGACCATCAGAACTATACTGGTTTAACCCGCTGCTGCCTCTTTGCGGCTGATAATCTTTTCTGGTGTTGTAAAAAGCTCCTTCACCAATATATTCAATGCCGTCACCCAGATCAGCTTCCTGCAGACCGCAGCCGTAAAATGCACGATCCGATATTTTAACAATAGTATCCGGTAATATCACTCCATATATTCTTTTATATTCAAAAGCTTCCCTGCCTATTGTTGTTACTGTGACGCCATTAATGGTTGGTGGTATATTCACATATTCGCCGCCTGCGATATCATAATCCAGTAAGATCCCATGAAGTGCATCAAAGAAGAAGTACTTCTCTTCAGTATATACTGTAGGTCTTTGTGGTGGTATTGACTCAGTAGGAGCAGGAGTAAGAGTCGCGGTGGGTGTAGGTATAACGACCGGTTCATCGCTTTGTGTCGGTGTAGGAGTCACTTCTGTCTGGGAAGGAGCGGGACTTTCTGATATAACAGGTGAAATACTTTCAGATGGTATCTCAGCAATTTTGTCGCACGAACATAATATTAATAATGATATTATCACCACGATACACAGGTAAGGTCCTTTTTTCATCTTTATCTCTCTATAAATTATATATCTGTATTTTTTCTGTCTTTTTATATATTATACCCCAGTATTTTAGCTTTTCAAATATTCGGATTTGTAACATTTTTATGAATTTCGACATAAAAAAGACATATATAGTGTAAACATGAAACGAACGATTTTATATATTTATGGTTATAAAGTATAAACACCAGGAACCACATATGGGTTCCTGGTAATGCTTTTTATCTGATGTATTCTGTTTTATTCTTCTTTTGCATCTCCTCCGATCTTAAGTAATATGACCATATTCTTCAGTAACTCTGCCTGAGATGATAACTCCTCTGATGAAGCTGCTGTCTGCTCAGCAGTAGCGGAATTCATCTGGACGACCTTTGACAATTGCCCAAGGTCACCATTTATCCGCTTTACTGCACTTGCCTGCTCACCAGATGAAGACGCTATTTCACCTACTAGTTTCACGGCTTCCTCAATGCTTTCAACTATGCTCTTAAGCGATTCCGCAGTTTTATTGGCTATATCCGTACCTGAATTTATATTTATGATCGATTTCTCTATCAGTAAAGTCGTTTCCTTTGCCGCACTTGCGCTTTTTGCCGCCAGATTTCTGACTTCCTCTGCAACAACAGCAAAACCTTTTCCATGTACTCCCGCATGCGCAGCCTCTACCGCTGCATTAAGAGCCAGTATATTGGTCTGGAAAGCTATATCATCTATTACTTTTATTATCTTTGAAATATCCAGTGATGACTTATTGATAGTTTCCATTGCTTGCTGCATATTGCTCATAAGCTCATTGCCCTGTGTTGCTGAAGTCTTTGCTTCAAGTGATAATCTGTTTGCGATACTTGCGCTTTCAGCATTTTGTGCTGCCTGTTCAGATATTTCAGCAACCGATGATGTCAATTGTTCCAATGAACTCGCCTGTTCTGTAGCTCCCGATGATATGAGCTGGCTTCCGTCTGAAAGCTGACGAGTACCTGCTGCGACCTGATCTGACGCATTATCTATGTCGACTCTTACTTTTTCTATTTTCCTGAATGCCTGTTTTACGTTTCTGTCAAGGATATCCGACAATTCGCCTATCTCATCCCTGTTCTTTATATTCACCTCAAAATCCAGATGCCCTGATGCAAGTTCCTTTGCCAGATTTGAAGTTTTCTGTATAGGTCTGGTTATGCTTCTGTTCACGATCAGTATAGAAATCACTGCAACAGATATGATCGCTGCCGCAGAAATTATGCAAATGATATAAAGTATCTGATTCAATTCCAAATTGAACTGTTCCATCGATTTACCTGCAAACAGTACTCCTATCGCTTCATTCTTGTAATTCAATATTGGAGAATAGTATGTTATATATTTCTGGCCTAATATATCGGCTTCCCCGGAATAATCGTTTTTCTGGTTAAGTATTATATCTGCGATCTTCGCGTCCAGTTCAGTACCTACTACCCTGACTCCGTTATTCTGTATCGTTGTGGCTATACGGATGTTATCGCAGAAAATCGTCAGATCCGTCTGTGTAACGGATTTACAGCTATCTAAAAGCTCATTGGAATCCAATCGTATAACTGCCTTTACTGTACCAAGCACATACCCGCCATCGTTTTTGACCGGATAGACTGCGCTGATGATAAGAGGTACATCTACTCCTTTTTCTATATGTACGATCGTATCTCCTGTTAACGCTATTTTTACTGTCTCCTGATCTGATATATCATCACTGTATTTTATAAGACCATCGGTTTCATAGAGCAGTTCACCGTTTCCGTCAGTAAATGATACATAATCTGCACCGGTCTTTGCGATCATCCCATCCATTAGATTTTTAAGATTATCGCTGTCTTTTATCTTCAATCCGTCGATCACCTGCTGGGAATTTGCCAGCATTACAGCTATCTGTTCAGCCTCAGCCTTTTTCAAACCAATCTGTTGAGATAATCCTTCAACACCTTTGATCGCCTGGATCCTGGATTGCTCCTGCATCAGATCAGTAAACTTCAAAATAGAGAACCCCACTGCAAGAGTCACAACAACGATGACCGATATGATAAGCAACATACTTAACTTTTTACCTATCCCAAATCTGTTAATTCTTCCTTTCACTTCACACCCCCGTTTTCATAATTTTTAATTTTGCGTATACAAAACACAAAGATAGATAACTGAAGTTATTTACAGTCAGTCCCTCTTATGTTATGTCTTTCAAAATAATAACAATCCGTATCACGTCAACCCGTTTTTTTATACAATTCCTTTAAATCACAACCTGGTGTTATGAATACCAATAACTTTTATGGTAACGCTTGTCTCAGGTATTATCGGTATGTTTTACAAAATATTCAATATACCTGTATCGATCTCTGATGTGTCTATTCATATTTGCTTTAAGCAGTGAGATCATATATTTACAGGTAACAGTTTTTTTACATCGATCACATGAGCATGTGATACAATCTGTATATCAGTTGCAGATAGGAGCACCGTAATGACCAGATTAGATGAAATTTTAAAAAGGACAGAAGGCTTTACTCATGACAGATTCGGGATGTTCATACACTGGGGGCTTTATGCTATACCTGCCAGAGGAGAATGGGTAAGAAGCCATGAGCATATGACTATAGAGGATTACCAGAAGTATTTTGATGAATTCGATCCTGCTGAATATGACCCTAAGGAATGGGCAAAACTGGCTAAAAGAGCAGGCATGAAATATGCGGTAATGACGACAAAGCACCATGACGGTTTCTGCCTTTTTGATAGCCAGCTCACTGATTACAAGGCTACGAATACCAGGATAAAGAAGGATCTTATACGTGAATATGCGGATGCTTTCAGAGCTGAAGGCATAAAGGTAGGATTCTATTACTCCCTTCTCGACTGGCATCATCCAGACTATCCTAAGTATGGAGACAGAGCTCATCCGATGAGAGAGAATGAAGCTTACAAAGATGAAAAGACCAATTTCAATAATTATGTGGAATACCTGCACGGTCAGGTGAAGGAACTGCTGACCAACTATGGGAAGATAGATATAATATGGTTCGATTATTCATATAACGATATGACCGGTGAGAAATGGCAGGCTGAAAAGCTCGTTAAAATGGTAAGGGAACTCCAACCGCATATAATCATTGATAACAGGCTTGATGCCCACAATTCGCTTATAGAAGGAGATCCTACCCTATACAGCGGTGATTTTGCATCCCCTGAGCAATTCATACCTTCGGAAGGGGTAACAGACAAGAAAGGAAATTTATTACCTTGGGAAGCATGCATAACGATGAATGATCACTGGGGATATACTTCACAGGATAACAACTTCAAAGACGCTAAGCAGATAATCCGCAAGCTTGTGGAATGCGTATCAAAAGGCGGTAATCTGCTTCTTAACATAGGACCTGATGCCAAAGGCAGGATCCCAAAACCATCCGTAGATATACTTAATGAAGTCGGTGAATGGATGCATAATAACAGTAGATCCATATATGGCTGCAAAAAAGCCGATCTTCCTAAACCCGAATGGGGTTACTTCACCCAAAACGGAAATAAGCTATATGCACATGTATTCGAAACACCTATAGGACCGTTAGCCATGCAATTACCGGGCAAACCTAAAGCCATACGCTTCATTGCAGACGGTTCAGAACGTATCCAGCAGAAACCTTGGAACGCAGCATCGCAGGGAGAAGAAAAGCTCTTCATCAACGTAGGTAATCTGAACGAATGGCCTGATAACACCATAGATACAGTGTATGAGATAGAGATAGAATAACACTGATACCTGAAGCTGATCTTATATAATTTTCATAGATTTTCTCCGGTTAAAGCAGTGAACTACATCGGCAATTGAATTACCGAGCATCAAGTGCGCGTGGCTTATGCCACGTAGGTCTTGGGGTGCGTCCATAACACCCTTACTGCTATCCTTTCGGATTATACAGCTACTTTTATC
>JBAYNV010000104.1:0-7524 GCA_041678685.1 Clostridia bacterium | reverse complement strand
TATGGCAGGTTTCTTAAAAGTCGCTGATGCAATGATAGCTCAGGGAATAGTGTACTAGGACCAACACTCCATAGGAATATATTTTAAATGAAAAAGCATACTATAACGGTATGCTTTTTTCATTAAAAAGGAAAATGTTGCATTTTTCGTATGATATGGTAAAATACCAATAATACTATGAAGAAAGAAAGTACTTTTGTTTAACTTCTACAGAGAATCGGTGACTAGGCTGAGATCATCGGTAAGCAGGACATTTGGAAGTTCCTTTCGGAGTTGCTTGGCTGAAAACTCAGTAAGCTAAGACGGCAGGATACCGATATTGATCCCTTGCATTGATTGATGCGTAGTCCTATGGTTTGAAGTAGCTTTCGTCTTTTGGGACGGAAGCTTTATCTTTATATGGAGGAATGAAAATGATACAGCTTGATGACATGGTAAAAAGAGCTAAGGAAGAACTTGATGCGGTAAAAGAGATAAGAAGCCTCGATGACCTTAAAGTAAAGTATTTAGGTAAAAAAGGAGAACTGACCCAGATACTCAGAAGCATGGGTACGCTTGCTCCCGAAGAAAGACCTGCAGCCGGCAAGGCCGCTAATGAGACCCGTGAAAAAATGGAAATGATGTTTGAAAATGCCTTAGCTTCGATCAATGCAAAAGTAGCGGATATAAGGATAGAAGCTGAAAAAATCGATGTGACAGTACCTGGAACAAAAAATGATATAGGTAAAAAACATCCGATCACACAGGTCATTGAAGAAATAGAAAATATTTTCATAGGTCTGGGATATCAGATAGCAGAAGGCCCTGAAGTAGAATCCGTTCATTATAATTTTGATCAGCTGAATACTCCTGAAGGACATCCTTCAAAGGATGAACAGGATACGTTTTATTTCGACCCTAAGATGCTGCTTAGAACACAGACATCTCCTGTGCAGGCAAGGGTCATGGAAAAAACAAAACCTCCTATAAGGATAATCTGCCCTGGCCGGGTGTACCGCATGGATGAAGTCGATGCGACCCATTCACCTATATTTCATCAGGTGGAAGGGCTTGTAGTCGATAAAGGGATCACAATGGGAAATCTGATAGCCACTTTACAGCTGTTCGCAAAGAAACTGTTCGGTGAAGACACAAAGATACGTCTCCGCCCTCACTATTTTCCTTTTACCGAACCAAGTGCGGAAGTCGATGTCACATGCTGGGTATGTCATGGTACAGGATGCAATGTATGTAAAGGAGAGGGTTTTGTAGAAATACTCGGTGCAGGAATGGTACATCCGAATGTTCTGCGTAACTGTGGTATAGATCCTGATGTGTATTCAGGTTTTGCGTTCGGACTAGGAGTAGAGAGGACCGCAATGGGAAGATACGGTATCAGTGACCTGAGGCTTCTTTATGAAAACGATATGAGATTCTTATCTCAGTTCTAGAAAGGAAATTAAAATGATAACACCGATAAGCTGGTTAAAAGATTATATTGATATAGATTTAAGTGTAAAGGACTTCTGTGATGTCCTGACTTTATCCGGAACAAAAGTTGAAGGATACAGACAGGTGGGTGAAGGCATAAGCTGCGTAGTCGTCGGGAAAATAGTTGATCTCATTGATCATCCGAATTCGGATCATCTGAAGATAGCCCAGGTCGACATAGGAAATAAAGTTATACAGGTGGTAACAGGTGCACCTAACGTTGAATCCGGTCAGGTGATCCCTGTGGCAACTGACGGTGCGCATCTTCCAAATGGCGTCATTATCAAAAAGGGCAAATTAAGAGGCGAGCTTTCCGAAGGCATGATGTGTTCCATATCGGAACTTAACCTTACAAAGCACGATTATCCTGAAGCATGCGATAACGGCATATGGATACTTCCGCCGGATCTGGTATTGGGCAGCGATGTGAAGACATTTGCAGGGCTTGACGATCATGCAATAGAATTTGAAATAACACCAAACAGGCCTGACTGTTACTGTCTTAAGGGGATCGCGCGTGAAGCATCTGTTGCTATGCGCAGCAGATTCAATGAAAAGGTGATCAATCTTAGGGAAGAAGGAAGAGGGCACTCAGACGATTACTGTAAAGTAATGATATCCGCTCCTGATCTTTGCACCAGATATTGCGCAAGGATCATTACTGATGTGACCATCAAGCCTTCACCTGACTGGATGAGGCAGCGTCTGAGAAATGCAGGCGTAAGGCCGATAAGTAATATAGTTGACATTACCAACTATGTGATGCTGGAATATGGGCAGCCTATGCATGCATTTGACCTTGAATATATCGAAGGCAGCTCGATCAACGTCCGAAGAGCATATGAAGGGGAGAAAGTCATCACTCTGGATGAAAAGGAAAGAGCACTTGATCCGTCCATGCTTGTGATCTCCGATGCAAATAAACCTATAGCGATTGCAGGAGTCATGGGAGCTATGAACAGCGAAGTCAAAGAAGATACAGGTACTGTGCTTTTTGAATCAGCGATGTTCAATCCGACAAGTATAAGACTGACAGCGAAAAAGGTTGGGTTACGTACCGAATCGAGCGGATTATTTGAAAAAGGTCTTGATGCCAATAATTCCATTTTAGCGGTGAACCGTGCATGCGAACTGGTCGAGTTACTAGGCGCAGGTAAAGTCGTAAAGGGAACTATCGATGTACATAAGGAACTGCCTGAGGAAACAAGCATTTACCTTGATGTGAAGAAGATAAACGAGCTTTTAGGTACTTCCATAGAAACAGGCTTCATGACAGACATCCTCTCAAGGCTTGGAATGGATGTTGATAAAGATCTCCGTGTCACTGTTCCGACATTCAGACCGGATGTGAAAGGTACCGCGGATCTGGCTGAGGAAGTAGCAAGATTTTATGGATATAACAATATCCGTTCTACATTATCATTAGGTGATTCTGTCACGATGGGCATGAAGACATTATCACAGACAGTTGAAAGCATGATCAGAAATATGATGGTATCATGCGGTCTGTATGAAGTAATGACATATTCATTCATAAGCCCCAAAAACTATGATAAGCTGGAATTACCGGAAGGTGATCCTTTAAGGGATTCATTAGTCATAAAGAATCCGCTCGGAGAGGATTTCTCAGTTATGAGGACTACTACGATACCAAGCATGCTGAAGGTGATCTCATATAATAACAGCAGAAAACTCGGATCCGGAAGATTCTTTGAATTATCCAAAACATATCATCGTGCCAATGTGCTTGCTAATGAAGTGGATATTCTTACTGCAGGTATTTATGGCGATTGCGATTTTTACGATCTTAAGGGAGTAGCGGAGAATCTTTTTATGTCATTAGGGATCAGGAATGTAACATACCGTACTCAGGAGGAAAACTGCATATATCATAAAGGCCGTGCTGCTGATATATACATCAATGATGTTTACGCAGGTAAATTAGGACAGATAAACTATAAAGTATCAGAAAATTTCGATATTCCTGAAAACACCTATGTTATGACATTACTGGTCAGGAGTCTTGTTGACTATACGGATTTTACACGTAAATATGTTCCTCTGCCCAAGTATCCATCGATGGAGAGAGACCTTTCAATTATTGTTGATAATAATATCCTGTCTGCTGACATTATTGGGACTGCAAAAACCGCAGCAGGAAAAATACTTGAAAGTATAAAGCTGTTTGATATATATACCGGCAATCAGATCGGAAAAGGGCAGAAGAGCATTTCGTATTCATTTGTTTTCAGATCTGCTGAAAAAACGCTTGAAGAAGATGAGGTCACAAGAGCTATGGATAAGATACTAAAATCGCTTGAAAAGGAATTTAAGGCTCAGATCAGATGCTAGAAGAAATTTATAAAAGGTTTGAAAATGACCATTTTGCAAATGAAATAGGTATCAGGATATTGAGCCTTGAAACAGGAAAAGCCAAGGCATCTGTCACTATCGGAATGAAACACTTAAACGGAGTGGCAATAGCACAGGGTGGTGTTACATACACTTTGGGAGACTTTGCTTCTGCGTTGGCGGGTAATTCGTTCGGACCTGTAGCTGTTACGATAGAAAGCAGTATCAGCTACAAAAAGAGCATTAAGGAAGGCGATATCCTCGTGGCATATGCAGAGGTGATAGAAACAAACGGAAGGGCGATCACTGTTGAAACGGTGATAACAGTAAATAACGAAATAAAAGCGATAATGAAGTCAAAGCTCTTAAGCGTAAAGTAATAATATGATATACTTACGATAAGTTACTCGAAAGGATATTTGATGTTATTCAATAAAGTAGGCGGAAAAGCATTCTTTAAAAAATTCGATTATATTCTGTTTGGGTTGGTAATGGCTCTTTCAGCAATAGGAGTCATTGTTATGCCCAGCGTAGTCGAAACAATGAATTCGGGCGCCTCTATCATCAGGACACAGCTGTTCAGCATGGCTTTAGGTGTTGTAATATGTATCGGCCTATCGATGTTTGATTATTCGTTTTTCAGGATATGGGGGATAGTCTTTTATATCATTGGAGTACTTATGCTCATATATGTGATACCATTCGGATACGGTGCTGAGGATCCTAACATCGGATCTAACAGCTGGATACAGCTGGGGCCATTACCCAGTTTTCAACCTGCGGAACTAATGAAAGTGGCATATATGATGTTCCTGCCATCCCAGTTCGAATTACTGAAAGATGAATTTACTATAAAGCGTTTTTTTATAATCGCAGTGACGGGATTACTTCCGATCGGTCTCATATTCATGCAGCCTGACCTGGGGACTGCAATGGTTTTTGTGTTTGGTTTTGTGGTTCTCATATTTGCATATGGCATCAAATACAGATACATACTGATCGCTGTCGGAGTGATAGGGATATCTGTACCGTTTTTATGGCTCTTTCTCGATGACTGGCAGAAAAACAGGGTAAGAGTATTCATTGATCCTACATATGATCCGACAAATGCAGGGTATCAGACAACAAAATCATTGATCGCTTTAGGAAGCGGAGGACTGAAAGGTACAGGTTTATACAATGGTATACAGACGCAGGGAAATGGTATCCCCGTTAAGGAGTCCGATTTTATTTTTTCAGCGATCGGCGAGGAACTGGGATTTATCGGGTGTACATTGATCATCCTGCTTGCTTTTGGCCTTATATTCAGATGTATTACGATCGCTACGAAATGTGTCAGTTATTACGGAAAGTTTACGGTTCTGGGTATGACAGCAATGATCGCAATACATTTCATTGAAAACATAGGGATGAATATAGGGTTGCTTCCCGTAACGGGCATACCGCTGCCATTCCTGTCTTCGGGAGGTACATATCTGCTGTGCTGCTTTGCGATGATAGGGATCATAATATCCGCATCTATAAGAAGAGACCAGGTAAGGCGTATATAATATATTGAATTTACAGCATATTTGATATGGAAAACCATCTGCAGCAGGCAGATGGTTTTTTCGCATATAAATATTCATAAATTATTAAAAAAGTATTGACAAGTATGTAAAAGTAAGTAATAATGGTCTCAAGTGGTATCGAAGTGGTGTCGAAATGGTTAGTAAGTGCAACGGAGATGAAATGTAATGGCAATGTACGGAGAGTTCACACATAGAGTCGACGAAAAGGGGAGAGTGGTTCTTCCTTCTGACATGCGCGAAGTACTTGGTGATAAATTCGTAATTGCAAAGAGTACCGATAATACACTTAAGATACTGTATCTTTACACAAGAGCCAGTTGGGAAAAGATAATTGAGACAGGCGCCAAATTAGCAGCTCAGGACAGAAGCAAGGCGCAATATGTAAGAATACTGTCAGCAAGTGGCAAAGACACCGAGCTCGACAGTCAGAACAGGGTGCTTATACCGATAGATCTGAGGACTTATGCGAATATTGGCAAAGAAGCGGTCCTCCTTGGTGCCGGTACAAGAGTAGAATTATGGAACACGGAAGAATATAAAAAACATGTATCTGATCCAGTCGAATTGAGCAAGGAAAAGGCGGAGGAAAACGCAAGCAGAATTGCTGAATTTATGGAAGATATAGCACACAATTGAGTAAGGAATATTCACATGAATCGGTTATGCCCGATGAGTGTATAGATTTTTTGAATATTGACAGAAGAGGAACTTACGTCGATTGTACTGCCGGAGGCGGCGGTCATTCGGTAAGAATATACGAAAGATTAAACGAGGAAGGCCTGCTTATCGCCTGTGACCAGGATGTGGAAGCATGTGCGGTAACAACAGCAAGACTCGAAGAGCACAGAAGTAAAACGAAGTTCATTGTATTACACGATAACTTTGTGAACATTGACAAATTCATAGCTAAATATTGTCCTACTGGTGCTGATGGCATTCTTCTTGATTTAGGAGTCTCCTCATATCAGCTGGACAATGAAGAAAGAGGGTTTTCATATCATACAGAGGGTCCTTTGGATATGAGAATGGATCAAACAAGCAAAAAGACCGCATTCGATGTGGTCAACAATTACACTAAAGACAAACTAGCCGAGATCATATATCAATACGGCGAAGAAAAACACGGAAGAAAAATAGCGGAAGCTATAGAGCACAGAAGACAAATCAAACCGATCCAGACAACTACGGAACTTGCAGAGATCATTAAGGATGTATATCCTGCAAATGAAAGATATAAAGGCAAGCATCCTGCAAGAAAGACATTCCAGGCGATCAGAATAGAAGTGAATAACGAACTTGGAGTACTGAAGGAAATGCTGCCAAAAGCTGCATTGTCATTAAAAAAGGGTGGAAGGCTGGTAGTGATAACATTCCATTCGCTTGAAGACAGGATAGTGAAAAATGCTTTCCATGATCTTGTGGATCCCTGCACATGTCCTAAATCATTTCCGGTCTGCATTTGCGGTAAAGTCGCACAGCATAAACTGGTAACAAAGAAAGTCATGACTCCCGAAGCTGAGGAGACAGACAAAAACTACAGATCTAGAAGTTCAAAACTAAGGGTATTAGAGAGAACTTAAGATAACACTAATGATAAAACGCGCAAGCGCAAAAACACTCAAGAAATCAATAAAACACTAAAGAAAGCGTATGCCGGTTATAAATAATCTCCATTTATAACCGGCAAGTCTTTGACTGGGAAAATAACACAATGGAAATAAGCACACAAAAAACAAATAAATATTTCAGAAAAATAAAAGCCGTATTATGGGTACTATTCATATTCACGGCTTTATTTTTGATCATCTACAGATATGGCGAAATGATAGACCTGAATTACGATATTTATACCCTCAATGATGAGCTTGCTGAGAAAAGAGCAGTAAATTCATCTTTATATGCTGAATTAGATAAAAAAATGAACATAACCCAGATAAAATACCTTGCCCAGACTAAGCTTGATATGAATGAACCCCGACAAAATCAGATCATATATGTTGATGTCGACATGGCGGATTCATCATATTCCGAAGAAAAGGATGACTTCTATACAAAAATGAAAGCAGTCTTCAGCAGGATACAGCATACCTTCGAGAAAATAGTAGATATATTTATAAATACTGAAAATCAG
>JBAYNV010000103.1:0-7675 GCA_041678685.1 Clostridia bacterium | reverse complement strand
TTTCCATACATTCCCATACTTGATTCCGGATATTCTATTATGATACATCCATGCAGCAGTATGGCTTATCATATCTTGCCCGCATGCAGATAAAAATGTATAATTCTATACATGAAGATAATACTAGCAATGGACTCATATAAAGGATGCATGACCGCGGCGCAGTGTGTTTCTATAGTCAGCTGTGCACTGCATGATGTCATGCCTGATGTTGAAACGGGCAGCTTTCCCATGGCTGACGGAGGCGAAGGCACCGTAGAATGTTTAGTGGATGCAACTAAAGGCCGTACCGAATCTGTCAATGTCACAGGAGTGTTCGGTGAGAAGCTCAGTGGTTTTTATGGCATTTTGGGTGATAACAGTACAGCGGTCGTGGAATCCGCATGCGCATCAGGCATACAGGGAATAGAAAAAGATAAGCTGGATCCTCTGGCGGCTTCTTCTTTCGGTACAGGCCAGATAATAGCTGAAGTATTAAAAAAAGGGTTCCGTAATGTGATCATAGGGTTCGGAGGAACTGCGACATCTGACGGCGGTATGGGAGCATTATCAGCTTTGGGCATGAGATTTTATGATAAAAATAACTGTCTTCTTGCACCTTCAGGAAGAGCGATGGCTCAGGTGGACCGTATAGATAACTCGCAACTGATGAAAGAAATAGCAGGAGCATCATTTACCTTTGCATGTGACGTGGAAAATGTATATTACGGCAGAACCGGCGCTGCATACGTTTTCGCGCCTCAGAAGGGTGCGGATAAAGATGCCGTTTTGGAGCTTGACGCAGGGCTTAAAAATATGTCGGATAAATTTATAAAGTACCTGAGTAAGGACATATCACAAAGAAAAAGCGCAGGTGCGGCGGGAGGGCTGGCAGGAGGTCTTATGACAGTATGCGAACCGGTAATAAAGAGCGGCTTCGATGTCATATTGAACAGTACTGGACTGGAAAAGGCTATCTCCTCGTGTGATCTGGTCATAACAGGGGAAGGAAAAACGGACAGGCAGACATCATACGGCAAACTTCCCTACAGGGTGGGCCTATTATCTAAAAAGTACAAAAAACCGGTCATCTGTATAAGCGGAGCGGTGACAGAAGAAGCGGAAGAACTGAAGGATCATGGCATTACAGCCCTGTTTTCCATAGCTAACGGGCCCATGACACTGGAGGAATCTATCAGGAACAGCCAAAATTTATTATATCAGGAGGCGAAAAATATTGCAGGATTGATTTCAATAATGTAATATATATGAAGTGAGACGGAGGTGTAGCTCAGCTGGCTAGAGCGCTTGCACGACATGCAAGAGGTCAACAGTTCAAGTCTGTTCATCTTCACCATGATCGTAACAGAATAAAATGAGCATCGCCATGATGCTCATTTTTATTCCGCAATATGCACAATATGTATGAGGTAAATCAGATGAGGGATCTTTACGGCAGGATATATGAAAATATTAGGAAGATCGATTTTGATGCGATATGGAAGGGATTCCATCCGTATCAGTTTGCTTTGTACGATAAAGTATCGGTATATTTTAAGGATAAGACGATATCGTATGAACCGTGCTTCATAGGCAACACAAGCATAAAATATGACAAAGAACAGATAGCGATATGGTGCGTGGAAGATGTTAAAGATGCGGATCCTGTCATGATGGCTTCCAATATGATACATGAGATGTTCCATGCTTATCAGTTTGAAAACGATGAATCAAGATACCCTGCTGATCTGTATGCACTGGATTATCCTGACATTTTAGAGAACTATATATTGAAGCATTCTGAAAGTATTGTCCTTTCAGAGGCTTATAGACAAAAGAAGAAGAAAGATAAACTAAAATGTATATCGCAGTTCATCGCTTCAAGGATCGAAAGAGAAAAAAATATAGGTTCGTACATGAGATGTGAATATCTTGCAGAAACACTGGAAGGTATGGCTGAATATGCTGGGCTGTGCGCTCTTTTACAGCTCGATAAAGATTTGTATGAAAAGCGTATAAGTGAGTATATAAGGATCATATCGGACCCGGGCAATACCCTTTTTGATACAAGAAGGATGGCATATTTCACCGGGGCGATCCTGTATACCGTTCTTGATGAGGCGAAAATATCTGTTTATCACGAAATTAAAGGTGCTATAAAAACACCTTTTGAAATACTGAAGGAAAAGATCCCTCCGACCGATCTGCCTGTAACAGTATCTGCTGATGACGTAAAAGCATCATATAAAGGATTTTTACTCGAAAGATCAAAGAAATTCGATGATTTCTTTTCGAAAAAAAGAAAGTCACATGAAGGTGATTTTCAGATTTGCGGATATGATCCTATGAATATGATCAAGGAAAACGGCCGGATACTATGTAAATACTTCATCATGCTCAAACAAAAAACAGAGGGTGATCCTCTGTTTATAAACGGTCCTGTTGTTGTTGATATCAAAAAAGGCACTTCGGATAAAGTATCCGCATATTACACATGATTTACCGCTTTCTTCCTGTTTATCTGCCCGTTTGCCTTGCACCAGTCGAATGTATCCTGAATAGTCTGCTTTAAAGAAAACTTCTTTGTATATCCCAGTTCATCCTGGGCTTTCTTCGAACTGAAATTCGAGTTGCACTGAAGAGTATACAGAGAATATCCCGTAAATAACGGTTTCTGCTTCTTTATCCTGTAATACAGCTCAGCCAAAGGGGCTGTCATCTTTGCAAACCACAGCGGAAGTATCACTCTGATCTGCTTCTTGCCTGTGATCCTGCTCATCATGTCGACCATCGTCTTGACCGAATAATACTCTCCTGAAAGTATATATGTGTTACCTGTTTTTCCTTTATCGGCTGCTAAGGTTATACCGTTAGCTACATCCCTTACATCAACAAAGTCATATCCTCCCTTGACGCAGGCATTCAGCCTGCCGTCTGCAAGATCCTTTACCATCTGGGTCGTATGTCCGCCTGCAAAATCTCCGGGGCCGAATATTCCTGACGGATGCACTATAACGGCATCCAGACCTTTTTTCACACCTTCAAGGACCGCAAGAGTGGCAAGGGCTTTGCTCTTGCTGTATTCGCCTTTTACCTTGTCAGGATCGAAATCCAGTGTTTCGGTTATCATCTCATTTTTCGGAGGTTCGGGGATCGCATGGACGCTGCTTACATAAACAAGTCTTTTTACTTTATGCTTAAGGCACAGATCCACGATATTCCGGGTCCCTTTTACGTTCACATCATAAACAAGCTGGCTGTACTTCGAAGCTATCGATACTATGCCCGCTGCGTGTATTATTATCAGTTCCTCGTCTTCGCTGCATTTGAAAAACTGCTCCAGCGAAGCCGGAAGACATATATTCCCTTTATATAGTTTTACATCCCTGTCCTTGAAAATACCATATTTATCATCAGACAGATCCATTGCCCTTACGGTCCTGCCTTTAGTAAGCAGATCATCAACTATCGCGTTTCCCAGAAATCCTAATGCACCTGTCACACCGTATATAACTTTCATGCGGCACCATCCTCTCAAATCTGCTACTCCCCAGCTGCATTTCCCTTTGATCGGTTCTGATATAAGTATATATTTAGTTGTTGAACTGTATATGAACAACCCAAAGTTATTTTATGTTACATATTGCTGTCGCTTTATATTTTCTCCATTACACGGGCAATGTCTGTGCCGTAATGATATAATGAAGGAAAAGATGGATAGAATATAAGAGGTGGAAAATGGATAACCCCATAATCTCATATCTTCGCAAGCCGCCTTCTCTTAAAGGCATAAAAAGAGCCCTTTTCATACAGCCTCATCCCGATGACGATCAGATAGGAGCGGGAGGAATGATGGCATATCTTGTAGATAAAGGAGCTGAAGTATACGAGCTTACAGTCACAGATGACAGATATCTTGAACCTGATAAGGAAGAAGGCAACACGACAAGGCAAAAAGAAGCATTGGCCGCGCAAAAGTATCTGGGAGTGAAAAACGCAGGGTTCCTGGGATTTTATGATAAGACCCGCGCAACTGTCGACGAGCTTTCAATAAAGATACTGGAAGTCATAAGAAGGATAAGACCGGATGCAGTATTTACACCCGACCCGAACCTTGCCACCGAGTGCCACAGTGATCATATAAAAGTTGGGACCGCAGTCAAATACGCGGTGCTTGACTGCATGTGCGACTTCTACCCTTCGCTTAAAGAAGACGGAAGCAGAAGAGATGATGCTTTTACGGTAAGCGTACTGGCATTTTACTATACCGACAAACCAAACCGTAAAGCAGATATAACAAAATACCTCGACAAGAAGATCGAATCAGTCAGATGCCATGCGTCTCAGGTCAGCAGTGACCTTTTAATGTTCATAAAAGAACTGGCAAAGATTTCAGCTAAAGGAACTAAATACAAATACTGCGAGGGCTTCAGAGCATTATCAAGCTTACAGATGCATTGCTTCAACATATCAGCAGATAACGATAATGAAGAGGAGTAAATGAAAGATCACAGCATAGCAAGAAAGCTACTGATAATATTCACAGTCATGCTGTCTGGGGCAGCCGTATTAATGCTATACGCTCTAGTTTCATTATTCCAAAAATATGATGTGACAGACAATGAAACCTATATTTCTGACACCCCCGTGAACACGGAGACCTTTTCATATGAAACGCTTATTACGGTAAATGAGATATGCACTGCAGTGGAAGCTGCAGACATAAATATTAAGGATATAGATACCGATATAAATGACGACGGCACCATATGCTTTTCCTGGACAGATACTGATATTTCATCAACTGAGGGATTCAATGAACTTCCGTCATTACTGCAGTATGTGATCAAGAAGCTGCCATATGCGAAACTCAGCTGTACTATGACTTTCATATATCTTGGGGTAAACGAAATAGAGACCATAATAACAGATGCCGTGATCGCAGGCTTCACAATCGATCCTTCACACCTTTTATATATCGCTTCCGATGTCACTGATGCGCTTGAACAGAAAATACTGAGTGTCGAAAATTTCGTCTGCGAAGCTATTTCGGTGTCAGAAAAAGGCGTGGAGCTCAAAGGTCACCTGGATATCACCGCCACTTATAACTTCACAAATACCACTGATCTGGTGCTGACCGTGAAATTCTTACGAAACCTGGAGGTACTTGATTCGTTTAACAATGTACGAAAAGGGGATACCATAACATTTGACTGCGAAATAACGGATAATGTGATCACATGCAAGTGCTGGTATCTGAACACGGTCATAACACGTGTGGATCTGGATCCAGACGTATATATAGACGGCTGGACATATGATATCGTAAGCTACGAAAACAGTTATGGGTTATCTTACACACTTCTGCCAGCTGAAGCGGAACAGCAATAAGTATAAACCGATAAAACAGACAGATAAAAAAATGCATTTTGATATTTATATTATTTGATTGCGTTTTTTTAAAAACTTCGATTCCAAATGATTGCGTTTTTTTGATTTTTGAGTTAAAATATGATTGCGTAATTTTTGGGAGGCAAAATGATGTTTAAAAGAAAAATATATAACGAACTGTTAAATTGGAAAAATAGTACAAATGGTAAAAAAGCAATTTTAATTGAAGGTGCAAGAAGAATTGGTAAATCAACTATTGCAGAAGAATTTGCAAAAAAAAATTACCAAACATATATTTTAATAGATTTTTCAAAAGCTGCTCAATCGGTTAAAAATGCATTTAATAATTTTTTAAACGACTTGGATTCATTATTTATGGTTTTATCTATTGAATATGGAACACAATTAATAGAAAGAAATTCACTTATTATCCTAGATGAGGTTCAATTATTCCCAAAAGCAAGAGAAGCAATAAAACATTTAGTTAAAGATGGAAGATATGATTATATTGAAACTGGTTCTCTTATTTCAATAAAAGAGAATACTAAAAATATCTTAATTCCTTCAGAAGAAAGAAAAATTAAAATGAATCCTATGGATTTTGAAGAATTTGCTTGGACTTTAGGTGAAGAGCAATTAATAGATTATATAAAAAAGTGTTTTGATGATAAAAAACCACTTATTGATTTAATTCATAAAAAAGCAATGCTATTATTTAAAGAATATATGCTAGTTGGTGGTATGCCAAAAGCACTTGAAGCATTTATCGATAACAAGAAACAATTTAATCAGTGTGAAATTGAAAAGAAAGATATCCTTGAAACATATAGAGACGATATAGAAAAGATAGATAGAGCATATAAATTAAAAGTGTTATCTATTTTTGATCAAATACCTTCATTTTTATCACAACACGAAAAAAGAGTAAAAATCAATTCCGTTTCTTCAGATAATAGTGCAATTGACTATGAAGAAACATTTTTTTGGCTTTCTGACTCTATGATATGCAATGAATGTTTTTTATGTACCGATCCTAATGTTGGTCTTTCATTAAACGAGAAACGAAGTTATGTAAAGTGCTATATGGGTGATACAGGGCTTTTGACAACTCATACTTTTGATGATAATAAAGATACAAATATAAACTTGTTTAGGGAAATACTAGCTGATAAGCTTTCAATTAATAAAGGTATGTTTTATGAAAATGTAATTGCACAAATGCTTGCTGCAAATGGACATAAATTATATTTCTATACAAGGTATTCTAAAGAAAAACATCGTAATGACTTAGAAATAGATTTTATATTATCAACAGGCAATAAGGTTTCCCAAAAAATAATACCAATAGAAGTTAAATCATCAAAATCATATCAGACAAAATCGTTAGATTCATTCGTTGAAATATTTAAAAATCGCATAGAACAATCATATGTAATTCATCCTAAAAATCTTTCTATAAGGGAAAATGGAATAATATGTATTCCACCATATATGACTATATGCTTATAAAAATAAAACCGCACTTTTGAGTGTGGTTTTATAATAAATGCTTAAATTAGAAAATCCCTGATTCACTATCCTATTCTGCATTCTTGATTTTTACTATTTGAAACCTTTAAGCTTCTTCTTCTGTTTCTTGCTCTTCCTTTATTTCTCCCTGGAAAATATCTTTGTGCAGGTCTTCAATGAACTGGTTCGTATACAGATCATAGTAACGGCCTTTCTTCTGTATGAGTTCTTTATGCGAACCCATTTCGATGACTTTCCCTTTGTCTATTACAAGTATTTTGTCTGCCTCTCTTATCGTAGACAGTCTGTGCGCTACCACAAAGCTTGTCCTGCCGACTAATACCTTCGATATGGCTCTTTGTACTATCTTTTCTGTCTGCGTATCTACAGAGCTTGTGGCTTCATCAAGTATGAATATCGACGGGTCCTTTACTATAGCTCTTGCAATGCAGATAAGCTGCTTCTGTCCTGTAGATATGCCTCCGCCGCCTTTGGATATCACATGATCATACCCGTTTTCGAATTTCATTATGAAATCATGGGCTTCGACCATCTTTGCCGCGTTCATTACTTCCTCGTCCGTAGCGTCTTCTTTTCCATAACGGATATTTTCCATTATCGTACCGCTGAACAGATGGGGAGCCTGAAGCATGTATCCCAGGTTTTTATGTACATACATCAGAGGTATCGTTTTATAGTCTTTGCCGTCAACATATATCTTGCCTTCGGTAGGTTCATAGAACCTGCAGGCCAGATTTACTATCGTGGTCTTGCCGGAACCTGTTTCACCCACAAG
>JBAYNV010000102.1:0-7831 GCA_041678685.1 Clostridia bacterium | reverse complement strand
CCGAGGTCTTTGACTGCCTTTGGGTATTCAGAGTTTAAAGCAAGATCCATCGCTGTATCAAAGAAGACCCCTTTCCCGTATATGCGTTCAACAAGATACTGTGGGGCTTTGCCTTTTCTGAATCCCTGAACAGTATATTTGTTCTTATCTTTGTTATATGCTTTTGCAATATATCCCTTAAATTCATCGTTCGTAAGAGCGATCTCCAGTTCTACTGTGTATCCTTCTTTTTTAACTATCTTATTCTCCATAGTTTACCTCCGCCATTCTTTGCGCTATTGTTTATAGTATCATATCGGTCAAATGAAATCAATGATATTCTTGTTAACTTACATGATATGTATATTATCATTCACCGGCCTGTAATGGCGCCATATACAGAGTGATATCCATATCCAGCGCCCCTCCTAAATAAGTATATACGGATGAATATCCGCTGTCATAATACAGATCCATTCCCGTATCGGTGAAATCATAACCAAAAAAACTGCCTTCCGGTATATCATATACTGTGGAAGATGCGTCATCTGTCCCGAAACCGTACCATACTTCCACCTTTACTGTTTCGTCCGATCCGAAAAATCTTTCCGAAATATCATCTATAAGAAAATCTATGCTGTATTCTTCAGCCCTGTCAAGAATGACTGTACCGTCCACGGCCATTGTCATGCCGGTTATAAGCATATCGAGCCCTAAACTGTATGTCACTGTGACCGTATCACCTGCTGACAGGCTCCAGACAGTAAAATCTTCCGCGATCGCATCGTTTAGATCAAATCTGTACACGACGGTCCTTGTCTGGCCTTTGGTGTTATCAGACACAAGGGTATATGCCGTATCATCCGAATAGTCAGCCATATCAAGATATGATAACAGATAATATTCATACATGATATCCGACATTATGACGGTATAGAAATCGCTGGAGTTATACAGAAAATGCATTTTTCCGTTCATGAAATACTTTATATACGATTCGTCGCTGAAGTCAGCTATCCGTATGCCGCTGTCTGTCTGTTCCAGGTACATGATATATGTCATATCATCATAGTCAGTCATGTTCGTATAAGTGATGCTTGTCCGCTTTGTCCCTTTGTCCGCGATCACTGTATACGGATCATTGCTTTCATTTATACTGGTAATAAGCTTGCCTCCGTCATCTTTTACCGAGCATCCGCATAATATAGATAATGATAATATTAGTATCATACATAATATATATCCGGTCCTCCTCATCCATTGCTCCTTACTTCCAGCATGTATCTGCCTGACTCCAGTTCAACTGTTCCGATGCCAAGCAGCTTTTCATTTTCATATATTCGCATATCTTTATGAACTGTCAATGTAGCGGATGAATTTACCGGGATTTCGACTGTAAGATATGTCATGCCGTTTTCCTTAACATATGAGGATTCTATTTTTCCCCTGATGCTGTCATATGTACAGCTGACTTTTTCTATAGGCGTATTCAGTCCCGGGGTTATATTGAAGTGTCTGAATCCCGGAGCTTCCCTGTCTGGCGTGATCCCTGCGAAATACTTGAAAAATGTCGCCGAGATATCGCCGAACATATGATGGTTCCTTGAACCTTCACCATTCCAGCATTCATAAAGCGTGGTAGCACCAAGTTCATCTATCTGATGAGCGAAACTCGGGTATGTCTTGTTTGTGACCATAGAATATATGAGATCTTCACGGTTATTTACACCAAGTATATTATTAACGTACTTGTTTCCCAGTATACCGTAATCCAGATGGCCTTTGGCTTCATCTATCGTTCTTAAAAGCTGCTTGAAAAGTTCCGCATATTCCTTTTTGTTTTCATACAGCCCGTGATAAAGCATGGCTGCATAACAGGTCTGTCCGTCTCCTTTAAGCCTGCATGTATCCTCATCAAAGAACTTCCTCCTGAATCCTGCCTTTATTCTCTTTGCGACTGAGTTATAGTATTTTACATCATTCTCATTTTTTTGAATCTCTGCCAGTCTCATAAGCGATGTTGCCATGGTATACATGCATGCGGTATCAGTAAGATCGATAGGTGCTTTGAAAGCGGACATATTCACCGATAAAGCCGGACCGTCGAACGGAGCGCACCAGTCACCTACCCCGTAGTCATTCACGCATACATCATCGATCATCATGGAAAGCATATATTCCATGTTGCGTTTCATGTACACGTAATATTTTTCTATCTGTGTCCTGTCTTCGTAATAAAGATACATATTATCCGGAAGCCATGTCAGTATGCTGGAATAATCCGGCCCGTTCCCCCAGTTATATCCCCAGCCTCCCGTTGGCACCATACAGGGTATGTTTCCCTTTGCCTTCATGGAATCCTTTATGTCATTCAGCCACTTGACCCAAAGCGGTCCTGTCATACAGTTGAATATGAGCTGCTCAGTCGAGCAGTTCGTATCTCCCGTCCATGCATTCTTTTCCCTGTGCGGTGAATCCGTAAGAAGCCCGTACATATTTGAAAAAGTGGACATCCGTGTGTTTTTCTGTATCGTGTTTATGATCCTGTCCGAACATGAGAACTCTCCTGTTATCCTGCAGTCAGTATGCAGAAAGAGGGCTGTAGCCGCACTAAGATCCGGCTCATAAGTGAACCCGTCTATCAGAGCATACCGAAATCCATGATAAACAAATCTGGGCTGCCAGATCTCTTCTTTATCGCTCTTTTTTGTATATCTGTCCGTCTGGAACTCACCTGATTTTGTGAATCCGGCATTCTGGACGGTATCCAGCTCTCCCGTCGGTTTCAGTTTCTCGTTCATTTTTATTACATATTGCGTATCTTTAGCACCTGCGACCTTTATCTTTACAAAACCAGCCATATTCTGACCGAAATCGAACAGATAAGATGTGTCGCTCATCTTTTTCACGCTTACTGCCGGGAATTCCCTGTCGATCCTTACGGACTGCATCTCGTTTGCTTTCAGTATACCGCCCGGATCACGTGATATTTCGGCGGGTGCCCAGTCACTTACAGATGCACCTGCATCACACCAGCCAGGTATCTCAAGGCGCGCGTCGTAATATTCGCCGTTTCTAAGACTGTTGAATGTTATGGGGCTCATATGACATTCCCATGTATCGTCTGACACGATGATCTCTTCACCGGTATCCGTAGTTATATGAAGCTCGCATATGAGTTTAGGCGATCCTTTCCATGTAGCAGCCTGAGTAGCCCACTGATCGACGGTAGGCATGCTGAAGAAACCGTTTCCAAGCAGAACGCCTATCATATTTGCTCCTTTTTCCATTGACCTTGTCACGTCGAACGTGTAATACAGAAGCGTTCTGTCATAAGCGGTATAGGGAGGATCCATAAGATGGTCGCATATCTTTCTGTTGTTGATATATGTTTCAAAGAAGCCTGCTCCTGCGATATACAGTATGGCTTTTTTTACCGTTCCCTCGCAGTTGAATCTTTTTCTTAAATACGGTGACGACGGAGCCAGTTCCCTTGGTACCCTGAATCCGCTCTGTATGAATCTGCCTTTCCACGGTTCGTCAAGTTTGGCTGTTTCAAAGAATGCGGTTTCACTTACATAATTCCTGCCGTACCTGTCGGTCACGGTCACTTTCCATCCGTATCGCATCCTTGGCTTTAATCCTTCTCCTTTATATTCTATCAGGATTGAATCGTCGCTTTCGATCACACCGGAATCCCATGACAGATGACCGCCTCTTTTTACGGTGATCCTGTATGCGCTCTGTCTGTTTCCCCTGCCGTCCTGTATAAGCCTCCATGAAAATCTCGGTAGTTCATCGATGCCGATCGGAGCATCAAGATAGTTTACCGTTAAATTTGTGATCTGTATTGACATTTCATCTCTCCTGACTCATTATATACGTTCTGTATTTCCTATTATATCTTTCCAAAACAGGTATAACAAGTGATATCAGAATATGATATGGCTGTGATGAACTTCATAAATATTCACATTTATTTAATTCCTCCGACACATTTTGTTCACATATCATATATATACTGAACTTACATAATAACTAAAACCCCCTCGGTATAAAGCAGCATTAAAGAAGTAAATGCTGCTTTATTCTATTATTAATATTTTATGGAGATCTTTTACGTAAAAAAATGAGCAGTTCTCACTGCTCATTTAATTGTTTTGTTTTGTTAACTTACTTTATTATCTTCGAAACTGTTCCGGATCCGACTGTTCTGCCGCCTTCTCTGATAGCAAATCTTAATCCTTCTTCCATAGCAATAGGTGTTATAAGGATGATGCTCATCGTGATATGGTCTCCAGGCATGCACATTTCAACGCCTTCAGGAAGATTTGCAACACCGGTAACGTCTGTTGTTCTGAAATAGAACTGAGGTCTGTAACCTGTGAAGAATGGAGTATGTCTTCCGCCTTCTTCAGCCGTCAAAACGTATACCTGGCCTTCATATTCAGTATGAGGTGTGATGGAACCCGGTTTAGCGAGGACCTGTCCTCTTTCAACTTCGTTTCTCTGAATGCTTCTTAACAGACATCCTACGTTATCGCCTGCCTGTGCAAAATCCAAAGTTTTTCTGAACATTTCAACACCCGTTACAACGGTTGTCTTGACTTCAGGCATCAAACCAACTATTTCGACCGGTTCCTGTATCTTGATCTGTCCTCTTTCAACTCTGCCTGTTGCAACTGTTCCTCTTCCTGTTATTGTGAATACATCTTCTACAGGCATAAGGAAAGGCTTTTCAGTTGCTCTCTTAGGAGTTGGGATATATGAATCAACTGCATCCATCAGCTTGAATATAGGAGCATATTCAGGAGCTGTCGGATCCTTTGAAGTGGATTCAAGAGCTTTAAGAGCTGAACCCTGTATTATCGGGATATCGTCTCCAGGGAATTCATATGCTGATAAGAGTTCTCTGACTTCCATCTCAACAAGTTCAAGTAATTCCGGATCATCTACCATATCACACTTGTTCATGAATACAACGACGAAAGGAACACCCACCTGACGTGCAAGCAGTATGTGCTCTCTTGTCTGAGGCATAACGCCATCAGCAGCTGAAACAACCAGTATGGCACCGTCCATCTGCGCTGCGCCTGTGATCATGTTCTTAACATAGTCAGCATGGCCCGGGCAGTCAACGTGTGCATAGTGTCTTGCTTTTGTTTCATATTCAACGTGAGCTGTATTGATCGTGATCCCTCTCGCTTTTTCCTCAGGAGCTGAGTCAATCTGATCGTATGCTTTAACAACGATATTTGGATTGAGAAGAGCCAATGTTTTTGTTATTGCAGCGGTAAGTGTTGTCTTACCATGGTCAATATGACCAATGGTTCCGATATTGCAATGTGGTTTAGTTCTTTCAAATCTTGCTTTTGCCATTTTATTTATTTTCCTCCATTTATATTACGTATAATCAGTTCATATTAATCACATACATTCTACATATGATTATGTTTTGTGTCAATTGCTTTTTACTATTTTAGCACTTATTTCGTCCGGTACCTTCTCAAAATGATCAAATTGCATAGTAAAAGTGCCTCTTCCCTGTGTATTTGATCTTAGTCCGGTCGCATATCCAAACATCTCTTTCAAAGGGACATTGCTTGTGATGACGGCTTCGGTAGCCCTGTTCTCAACATTACCTATTTTGCCTCTCTTCGATATGATGTCACCCAATACGTCTCCCAGATAATTATCGGGAATGAATACATCAACTCTCATAACAGGCTCAAGAAGTATAGGAGCTGCCTTCAGGCATGCATCTTTGAATGCCATACTGCCTGCGATCATGAATGCCATATCCGAAGAATCTACTTCGTGGTAAGATCCGTCAAGCAGTTTCACAGCGACATCCACTACCGGATAACCGGATATGATGCCATTGTTTAATGATTCCCTTATTCCTTTTTCAACAGCCGGAATGAAGTTTTTAGGTATAGCTCCACCTACTGTCTTATCTGTGAATGTGAAACCCTCACCGTCTTTTGCAGGTGATACTTCTATCACGCAATGACCGTACTGGCCATGTCCGCCGGACTGTCTTACAAATTTGCCTTCACCTTTGCATGTCTTTGTGATGGTCTCTTTGTACGTTACCTGAGGTTTTCCTTTAGTGCATTCGACTCCGAATTCCCTGAGCATCCTGTCGACTATTATCTCCAGATGCAATTCACCCATTCCTGATATGATAGTCTGTCCCGTGTCTTTATCAGTATGGAATTTGAAAGTAGGATCCTCATCAGAAAGCTTCTGCAGCGCTGTCGTCATTTTATCCTCGTTCGCCTTATCCTTTGCTTCTACGGCTATGGATATTACAGGTTCCGGGAATACCATTGATTCCAGTATCACAGGATCTTTTTCGTCACACAGAGTATCTCCTGTGACGGTATACTTCAAACCTACCGCACATGCGATATCACCGGAATAGACTTTGTCTATATCGGTCCTGTCGTTGGAATGCATAAGAAGTATCCTTTGAATTCTTTCCTTTTTATTTTTCGTGGCATTCAGCACATATGACCCTGTGGACATAGTTCCTGAATAAACACGGAAAAAGCATATTTTCCCGACATATGGATCAGTCATTATCTTGAACGCCAATGCCGAAAACGGCTCACTGTCACTTGAAGGTTTTGCTATTATCTTTGTTTGATCATTCATGCATACGCCTTCGATAGCTGCGATATCCAAAGGTGAAGGAAGGTAATCGGTAACGGCATCCAAAAGCATCTGTACGCCTTTATTCTTATATGAAGAACCGCAAAGAACAGGCGTCAGAGCCACTTTTATGGTCCCGGTCCTTAAAGCCTTTTTGATCTCTTCCTGTGTGATCTGCTCGCCTCCAAGATATTTTTCCATTACGGAATCGTCCTGATCAGCAGCGGATTCATACATCATATCTCTGTATTTTGTAGCAAGCTCAAGCATATTCGAGGGTATGTCCCTCTCTTCTACGCGGGTACCCAGGTCATCAAGATAATAGTATGCTTTAAATTTTATCAGATCTATGATACCTTCGAAGCTGCCTTCCTGCCCTATCGGTAACTGTATTGCGACCGCATTTGCATTCAGTCTCTTCTTCATCATATCGATACAACGGAAAAAGTCAGCACCGGTCGTATCCATCTTATTGATATAGGCTATCCTTGGTACTTGATACTTATCGGCCTGTCTCCACACCGTTTCCGACTGTGGCTCTACCCCGCCTTTTGCACAGAATACCGAAACGGCTCCGTCCAAAACACGCAGGCTTCTTTCGACCTCCGCAGTAAAATCCACATGACCCGGAGTATCGATTATATTCAACCGATATCCCTTCCAATGAGCTGTAACAGCAGCAGAAGTTATGGTTATACCTCGCTCCTGCTCCTGTTCCATCCAGTCCATCGTTGCGGCACCGTCATGTACCTCTCCCATTTTATGGAGCTGACCTGTATAATACAGTATCCTCTCTGTGGTAGTGGTCTTGCCGGCGTCGATATGGGCCATTATTCCTATATTTCTGGTGACTTCCAGTGCATATTCTCTTTGCATCATTATCCCTGGCTTACCATCTGTAATGAGCAAAAGCCTTGTTGGCTTCTGCCATTCTGTGCATCTCTTCTTTTCTCTTGAAGGTATTGCCGACGCCGTTAGTAGCATCGATTATTTCAGCAGCAAGTCTTTCTTTCATAGTACGTTCGTTTCTGGTTCTGGAGAACTGAACCAGCCAGCGAAGACCTAAAGCCTGTCTTCTGTCTGGGCGAACTTCCATAGGTACCTGATAAGTGGCACCTCCGACACGTCTTGCTTTTACTTCAAGTACAGGCATGATATTTTCCATTGCCTGCTCGAAGGCTTCCAAGCCGTCCTT
>JBAYNV010000101.1:0-8019 GCA_041678685.1 Clostridia bacterium | reverse complement strand
GATAAAAGTAGCTGTATAATCCGAAAGGATAGCAGTAAGGGTGTTATGGACGCACCCCAAGACCTACGTGGCATAAGCCACGCGCACTTGATGCTCGGTAATTCAATTGCCGATGTAGTTCACAGGAATCTTTATGCGGCATAAAATGAATGTAATATCATTCCGTTATTAGAGAAAAATAACTAGCTCATATTAAAGTGAAGACGAATAACGTAAAGGTATTGAGTATGACAAAGAAACCAAAACCAGACAGGTTAATAATAAGCATAATCGTATTCTGCTTATGCTTGTAACTGTTTTATACACGCTTTCAATAGCAGCTGGATTATCATTGGCAAGTCTTTATCTGAAAGTATAGCGAAAGGGATAATATCATCCGTTCAGGATGTTATAGATTTACAGATGGAGATCACAAGAGCAATAGAAGACATGTCAATAAACACAGAGCATTCAGAGACGCTAACTGAAAGTATAGTATACTGCACGCATACCAGTTGACATAAATATCGAAATATCGTTATTCGACACATGGCAAGACTGTTCTTCTTTGGTTTAATTCTGAATCATTCGAATCAGGTTAATGCTATATACTCCTTTTGACTTAGAAAACCGGATCTCTTAAAAGATTGCATATTATACAGTTGTATGATAAGGTTAAGTGAATCCGGTTAATAAAGAGAGAGGCATTTTGGTGAAAAGGCAGAATAAAGCTGTGACAGTTGTTGAGTTACTGGCTGTGATCGTAATCATAGCGATTATTTCTGCAATCGCTTTTGTTGTTATAGGAAACCTTATTGAAAGAACAAAACAAAGAGCAGACGAGCAAATAGTCAGTACGCTGAATGAAGCAACAAGACTTTACTGGATGGGAAATAACATGCCCTCAGGGGATGTCTTTCAAAGCTTGGACACTGATAGCAGCAGGATCAATGCTTTATTTTCTTCAGGTTATTTAAGTTCGATCCCGCAAACGAACAATCAGGAGATTTCATTTATATGGAACATCAAAGACCAGAAATGGACTATTGAAGAAGGAGGACCTATAAGCGGATCAATCCTCCCCGATTATGACTTTTCTACAGACAGGATGATCGATGCTGATATCACCTATTCAACTGGAAACTGGACCGATCAGGGTGATTCCATTTCAACATCATACGGAATGCTGTTTTTCCCAAATCCCCAAACGACATATACCATTGCAACTGTAGCCCGGCTTGGGTTTAATGATAATTATCAGGGAGGTTATGGTATTTTATTTGATATAACCCTGGATGAACAAAACAGAGAGGAAGGATATGCTCTGCAAATAGATCGCGGATACAGCCATGGAGAAATAGTCGTCCGGAAAAGGTATGTCAGTCTAACGGGACAAGTTAAAGAAGATATTATTATTAAGCGTTTTCCAGTTGGGTTTAATGGAGAAGGAGAGTTTGTCTTAAGTGGTGGAACCAAAGATGCGACCAACCCCTGGTGGACAGAATCACATGAAATAAGGTTGGTTGCTGAATTGCATCCTTCAATTACTGATCAAAAAATAGGGAAAGTCTACGTCGACGGGCAATTCTGCTTTGAGTTCATATTTGAATCAGTTCTTATCGGTGAAAATGCCGATAATAACCTTACCGGGTATAGAGTATGGACAAGTCAGGCAGTCTTTTATAGTCTTGTAGTTACTGAATAGGAATCCATTTTTATAGAATTGATTATATTGGGAAAATATTTAATTTCTCATCAGATAAAACCGCTTTGAGATTCTTCAGGATATACGAAGGTAATATCACATAAATATGCATGATGAAAATAATCTGGTATTATTTATCTCCAGAATCACTGCAGGTAGTTTTGCAAAATCGTTCTATACCCTTAAGGCAGTCAAGCAGGTAAGCATATCCGTTCTTCCGTCTTGACCTATAGTATGTATGTCCAAAAGAAAGAACCCCGAATCCCGTGGTTATTGGCTTTATGTCGCCACTTATTTCCAAATACAAGTCCTTCTTACTCTGAATGCTTTTCCTTATCCCTGTACCTATGCTTTTTATATGCTGCGGATTATGCAAAGTGTTAATTTATCTGTACACTTTCTTACATTCGCAGCATGTCGTGAAGATTTTGTAATTTTCAGACTTCACCTATACTTACCACTGTTTTCCGTAGTGAAACCGACATGTCAAACATATTAGGTCTCTCTATGATGTTTAGTTTTGTTGACAGACATTATACCAAACTGAGAGCCCTGTTATTTACCTGTTTTCCTACAATAAAATTACATTATGCTAAATATCAGAAAAGTTGATAAAATCGGTTATGTCAAATACCTGCTCATTGTTTGCCTCGCAAGGTTAAAAAATGTATATAGGAAGAAACATGAAGACCAGATAAGGTTTTCATTAGGACCAGCGCAGCTAACCAAATAAAGATCCCACTCACAATCGAGAGGGATCTTCGTCTATCCAACAGTAACAGGTTATCGGTTCTTTACTCAAAGGTTTTATTTATTACATTCATCCTCATACTGATGCTCGTGGCATACCGAACCGGTTGTCTGCAATTCACCCTTAAGATAGTTTTCGGCTGCTGTTCTCGCATCTCCAGAAGCTCCAACGACGACCTCGACGTTCCTTTCATTGAAGATATCTACTGCACCGCCTCCCATACCGCCGCTTATAATGACATTTACACCGCGATCTGCAAGGAAATTGGGCAGGAATCCGGGTCTGTGACCTGGATTTGGTATAGATTCTTCTTTAATGATCACTCCGCTTTCAACATCATAGATCAAGAAATCGATACAATGTCCAAAATGTTCCGTTACGCTATATCCTTCACCGGCAACTGCTATTCTCATAATTATTCTTCCTCCATTATTTCCAATGTTTTTGCAATTGAATCAAACCAATTACCCTCAAAAAGCTCTATCATGCCTTTATCACATGCAGCTGAAATTTTCGGATCGATAGGGAGTGTTGCAAGAACCTTAAGATCGTGTTTTTCAGCTATTTCGCTGATATGGCTTTCGCCAAATACTTTATATTCCTTACCGTTATCAGGACATTTGAAATATGACATATTTTCCACAAGTCCTAAAACAGGTATATGCATCATCTCTGCCATCTTAACAGCTTTCGACACGATCATCGAGACAAGCTCCTGAGGAGACGTCACGATAATGATTCCGTCAACAGCTAAGGATTGAAAAACGGTAAGCGGTACATCACCCGTACCAGGCGGCATGTCGATGAACATGTAATCCACATCACCCCAGACAACGTCTGTCCAGAATTGCTTTACGGTATTACCAAGTATAGGTCCTCTCCAAATGACCGGATCAGTCTCGTTTTTCAAAAGAAGGTTTATAGACATGATTCCGATACCTGTTTTGCTTTTTATGGGATACAAACCGAATTCTCCGCTCTTGACCTTGTCTTTTATGCCAAACGCCTTTGGGATAGAAGGTCCTGTAACATCCGCATCAAGGATCGCAACATTGTAACCCAGTCTTTGCATTGCAACAGCCAGCATGGAGGTTATTGAGGATTTACCTACTCCGCCTTTACCGCTGACAACGCTGATGACTTTTTTGATGTTGCTGTACTCATTCAGCTTCTCTCTGAAATCCGTTTGTTTTTCTTTTCTGTCTGCACAGTCTTCCTTGCAACTGCTACAGCTCTGCTCACATTTTTCGCTCATACTTCCAGCTCCTTATATATTCATTATTATTTGATCACCTGTGGATATATAGTCTATATTTTCACCCATAATAGCTTTCAGACGGTTATAGGATCCAATACCTGTACAGTGGCAGGTGTAAAACTTCACATGTGTCTTTGTCAGGATACTTCCGATCTCATCCACAATTTCAGGCGCTTCATCCTGTTTTGTTCCGTGATTGTAAAGATGAAATCCTCCTATAACATAATCAGGCAGACAGCCTTTTCCTTTTATGAATCGATCGATTATATTGATTATTCCCTTATGTGCGCAACCTGCTACAAGAAGTGATTTACCGCTATTGCTTATGATCAGGTTCTGCTCATGGGAAAAGTCATCTAATACAAAAACATCGCCAGCTTTTATAAATAGATCTTTATTACCTGTCGGAACAAACCTGGCAGCATCAACATCGGAAAATAATTCAAGTTCCTCATCAATGATGAAACGACCGGTACAAAATACGAACCGCTCATCAGGCAACAGCGTTTCATCAAGTCCGATATATGCCTTCAAGCCGCCAGGTCTGTTTGCATAATGCTGTTCAAATGCTCTTTGATGTATATAGATCTTTGCAGTATTATTTATGCAAAGAAATGTTTTCAATCCGCCTCCGTGATCATAATGGCCATGAGAGATTACTGCAAGATCGACCTTTGTTAAATCAACACCTATCTTCTTTGCATTTTGTGCAAAAAGACCGCTTGCACCTGTATCAAACAGGATCTTATGAGTGGCTGTTTCAATATAAAGGCAAAGACCGTGTTCTGCAGAAAGGTCATTCGAAGCAGAAGTATTTTCAGATAATACTTTTACTATCATGCTTTAGAATCCTCACTTTCATGGAAGAGTAAATCCATGGTACTGCTAAATACTTCCCTTACAGCAGATCCGGAAGGGCAGTCAATATCCACTATGGTCTGTCCGTTATTTATAGCTTTTACCGCTTCGGGATCGAATGGTATCCTGCCGGTAAAAGAAAGACCTTTTGTCAGGCAATAATCCTCGATCGTTTGTGTGTTCTTAAGATTAGTGTCATATTTATTGATACATAAACCGATCTTTGTTTTAAATGTCTCCGATGTCTTAATGATACGCTCCATATCGCTGATCCCGGATATGGACGGTTCAGCAACGATCAATACCATATCGACTCCGCAAAGAGAAGCGATCACCGGACAGCCGATACCAGGTGAACCATCTATTACAGCAAGCTTTGCATCATGCGCAGCCGTTGCTTTCATATGTTCTTTTACTTCGGTCACAAGCATACCTGAGGTACCGTTCCCCATTTTTAACTGTGCTGTTGAGAAAACTCTGTTGTTGTCAGCATACAGCGTCAGTGCTCCTGCTACAGCGGGTATCATAGTGACAGCGCCAGCAGGGCAGACAGCTTCACAGACACCGCAGCCTTCACATGCAAAAAGATCGATCAAATAACCTTGTTCATCAGAAATCGCATCGAACCGGCAATTATCCTTACATAGTCCGCATCCAACACACTTATCTGCATCTATATGAGCTTTTGGCATACCATAATAGTCTGTATGTTTCGGTTCCATATTCTGAGTCATGACAAGATGAAGATTAGGTGCGTCAACATCACAATCTGCATATACTTTAGCATCTGAAAGTCGGATGAAAGCGCTGGCTATCGTTGTCTTGCCGGTTCCGCCTTTACCGCTTAGGATCAGCAGTTGTTTCATGTTGCACCTCCTTCATCACTTTTTCAAGTATCGACTCAAATAGTTCCCTGTATCTCTTATTTTCTCTTACGGCTATTTTTGCGTCAGAATTCATAGTTCCAAGTTCGTTATCAAACGGTATACGGCCCAATATTGAAATGTTTTTGTCTATACAAAATCTCTCTGCAGGATTCTCCCCGTCAAGACATTTGTTAAGCACAACTCCGTAAGGTTTATTAAAAAGCCTGACCAGATCATAGACCATATTAAGGTTATGAACACCGAATATTGTCGGTTCGGCAACCAGTATGCAATAATCCGCATTCTTTATGCTTTCCATGACGATGCAAGCGCTTCCAGGAGGGCAGTCGATGAAGACAGGTGATCTCTCATCTGACATGTCTTTATCCAAAAGTCTTTTTATGATCGGTATACCGGATGCTTCACCTGTATTCAATATCCCTGTGATCACTGTCACATTACCGGAAATACCTTTTTGAACTTTTCCGATCATCTTTTCTTTTTCAGTGATCGCTTTTTTAGGGCATAACAACACACAACCGCCACAGGAGTGACACACCTGTTTAAAGACAAGGGGTTTGTTTTTTGTAAAAGCAAGAGCATTAAATCTACAAAAATCTACACATTTCCTGCAACCGGTACATAAACTTTCGTTTATAAATGGCATTTTTACATAGATATCCCGCTTGAAATTGACCTCAGGTTTGAAAAACAGATGTCCGTTAGGTTCTTCAACATCGCAGTCTATATAGACCGATCGCAGTGCAACTGAAGCAAGATTCACTGATACCAGTGTTTTACCTGTGCCGCCCTTACCGCTAAGTACAGCAATCTTTGTGTTCCTATTTTCCATGGGCATGGAATCCTGGATGAAAATCAATAAGTAAAACCAACTGTCCGGCTATAAAAGCGTTGATGTTCTGCTGTGCTGTTCCGGCAATTGTTTTATATATCATAATATCTGATTTCTTTAAAACTTCTTCTGCATTTTCGCCGCAGCGTGGAGCAAGCAGTGCTTTAACACCCTGATCCGCTATCATCTGGGAAGCTTTGATACCGGCACCGCCCTGACTTGCGACTGCTCCGTTATCAATGTAACAACTATCTTTTGTATCTGTGTTATAAATTAGGAAATATGGTGCACGTCCAAATGACTGACATACATCTGATTCTAAATTTTTATCATTTACCGGCATTGCTATTTTCATTTTTATACTCCAACTCTTTGTTATTCAAGTTATTGCTGTTTTCTTGATTCTCAGTAAAACCTCTGCCATATCTGCGTCTCTGACAGCTTCCTTTGCAGCAGCCGTTTCCTTTGCCATCACAGAGCTGATATTCACCGCCTTCTATCCGGAGTACTTTTCCATTGACTAAAGATTCGGCGAGTTTTCTCCTGGCCCCGTCATAAATCCCCTGGACAGTCGTGCGGGAAATGTTCATTTGGCTGGCGGACTCTTCCTGCGTTAATCCGTCTAAATCAATTAATCTTATTGTTTCATACTCATCAATGGTCATATTGACTGTGTCCGTCATATCAGCAGGGGAGTCAAGAGGACCGAAACGGTTGTTATCAGGAAGACTGCAGACTTTTCTCCATTTTATAGGTCTAGGCATCGATTTTCCACCTCACTTGTTAACAGAAATAACCAAAGCGTCCTTTGGTTACATCCGTTATTTACTATTAATCTTCTAATTGCTTATCAATGACATCTATACGATTTTTCAATGCTTCTTTTTGTTCCTTTAGCAGTTCTTTTTGTGTCTTAGAGGATGTCTGATTTACGAAAGCACCTCTTCTGGGTCCTCTGCCTAAACCCTGACCGAGACCAGCGCCATTTCCCGCTTTATCGGGATTTGCGCATGTGCCCAGCCTTCTTCCTGTCATTGACCCTGCGCCCATCGGGCCAGTTCCATCTCTTCTTGGCATATTATCCACCTCCGTGTAGTTTCTGACATATGTCGCTTACAATTACTATTATATATAGTTACTGACATATGTCAATAACTATTTCAATATTTTTAAATTTTTTTAATGGGAATCATAAATAATATCATACTAATTCTTTTTGTGATCATTATCGTTTGTCGAGTATTTATCATGACCATAAGGACTAGGCCAATGGCAATCAGGATCAATGAAAGCACTTGTGATACTCTTACACCGGGAAATATATATAAACTGTCGGTGCGCAATCCCTCGATCAGGAACCTACCAAAACCATATCCTATAAGGTAAATTGAAAGCAATATGCCTTCTTTAATTTTTTTGCGAGCAAGAACAAGCACGGTCGCAAATAAAATAATATTCCAAGCGCTTTCATAGAAAAAGGTTGCCTGATGCCATTGCCCAAGTTCTTCAATATATACAGCAAACGGGAAAAATTGGAGTTTAGTGTTTATAATGACGTTACCAAAGGCTTCCTGGTTGATGAAATTACCACATCTGCCAATTGCCTGACCTAAGATCAGGCTTGGACAATTGAATTACCGAGCATCAAGTGCGCGTGGCTTATGCCACGTAGGTCTTGGGGTGCGTCCATAACACCCTTACTGCTATCCTTTCGGATTATACAGCTACTTTTATCATTGTTACTTTTGT
>JBAYNV010000100.1:0-8123 GCA_041678685.1 Clostridia bacterium | reverse complement strand
GAATATTACTGCAAGCTGCCGGAAGACGCAGCTGACAGAATGATCATATTACTTGATCCTATGCTTGCGACAGGAGGATCTGCCTCAGCTGCGATAGGATTTGTCAAACAGAGAGGTGTTACGAATATAAAGCTGATGAGCATTATCGCTGCTCCTCAGGGAATTGAAAAAGTACATCACGATCATCCGGATGTAAATATATACTGCGCATGTGTTGACGAAAGACTTAATGAAAATGCATATATAGTACCCGGCCTCGGTGATGCCGGAGACAGACTGTTTGGTACAAAGTAATGGACAGACCTTCATGGGATGAATATTTCATGCAGGTAGTGGATCTTGTCAAGACCCGTTCCACATGCTTAAGACGTAAAGTCGGAGCGGTCATCGTAAAGGACAAGAGGATACTTGCTACAGGTTACAACGGTGCTCCGATAGGATGCAGGCACTGCGAGGAAATGGGATGCTTACGCCAGAAGCTCAATATACCTTCAGGCGAAAGGCACGAGCTTTGCAGGGCGATACATGCTGAACAGAATGCGATAGTCCAGGCTGCAAAAGCCGGTACGACCATCGACGGATCCACCATATATGTTTCCGCGCAGCCCTGCGTGATATGCGCGAAACTGCTTATAAATGCAGGTATAAAGAGGATAGTATTTTCCGGTGATTATCCTGATGAACTGGCAAAAGAACTTTTGGATGAAGCGAAGATCGAGCTTGTAAAATACGGAGGATGACTTGAGTTACCTTTATACATTTTTGATCGCATTTCTCATATCGCTTGTACTGTGTCCATTTGTGATAAAATTTGCCACAGCCAAAGGCATAATGAAAGTTCCCAAGAGATCAAGAGATATACATCACGATCCTGTCCCGCTTCTTGGCGGGATCGCAATAATAGCATCTTTCGGGATATCCGTGCTCGTTAATTACATATTCAATCCCAACTTTTACGTAAGCAGAGAGGTCATCGGGCTTGCAACAGGCATCATCCTTATATCCGTAATGGGCATACTTGATGATATTTATGATCTTCGGCCTTTATACAAAGCCATTTTTCAGACGGTAGCGGCTGCAGCAGCTATACTTGTGTCAGGTTCAAGGATAGTATATTTCACGGATTTCGGTGCGGATAACGGGCTTATCTATATACCTTCGATAGTGTCTTTTATAGCAACTGTGATGTGGATATTCCTTCTTACAAATGCATTCAATATAATAGACGGGCTGGATGGGCTTACGGCGGGGACAACGGTCATATGCTGTATAACGCTGTTCTTCATAACGTTCCTAAGACCGGATGCTTCTCTCATAGGTGAATATATACCGATCCTTCTTATTGCCCTTGTCGGTGCGACAGCAGGCTTTCTTCCATACAACTTCAATCCTGCAAGGCTTTATCTTGGGGAGACAGGAGCCGCATTTTTAGGCTTCACAGTCGCTGTCATATCCATTCAGGGGACAATGAAGGCTCATGCGGCGATATCGATATTCATACCGGTACTTGCAATGGGGCTTCCCATCCTGGATATAGCTTTGGCATATTTCAGACGTATCATAATGAAAAAACCTATCGCAGTCGGAGACAGCGACCATATACATCACAGACTTTTAAAAATGGGCTTTTCCCAGAAGAAAACCGTCCTGGTACTTTATGCGTGTGATATTCTGTTCGGTGCGATAGCCATACTTCTTTCAGAATATCAGTACAACAGATTCTGGCTGTATTTTGCTATATTCATGATCCTTATATCCATCGCCCTGTACATCCTGTACAGTCCTCTGATCAGGCATGATAAAAAACATGAGGAAAACCGGGAAGAAGAAAATGAGGTCAAAAATGATTAAGGTCATATCCGTATGCGGAACAAGGCCCGATACTATAAAAATGGCGCCTCTCATATTGAAACTCATGGATGACAGGGAAATATGCCATCTTACATGCGTTACCGGACAGCACAGGGAAATGGTGCACCAGATACTGGATGTGTTTGATATCAGGCCCGATCATGACCTGGATATAATGAAAGAAGGACAGACTTTGGAGTATATCACTTCATCGGTCATCCTCAAGTTCTCTGAAGTGCTGGAAAAGGAGAGACCTGATCTTGTACTCGTACACGGTGATACAACGACATGTTTTGCAGCAGCTGTCGCAGCATTCTATAAAAAAATACCGGTAGGGCATGTTGAAGCAGGATTGAGAACGAATAACATATACTCGCCCTTCCCTGAAGAATTCAACAGGCAGGCTGTCGACAGGATATCGGCGCTTCTTTTTGTCCCAACGGTGAACAATGCCGGCAATTTACAAAAAGAAAACATACCGGGGAAAGTATATATAACCGGCAATACCGTTATAGACACGATCCGGACGACCGTAAAGGAAAACTATACTTTCAAAGAAGAAATACTTAATGATATAAAGAGAAGCAATAAAAGGATCATTGCTATTACCGCCCACAGAAGGGAAAATATAGGAAAGAACCTTGTAAACATTTGCAGTGCAATAAAAGAACTGGCAGGCGAATATCCGGATACCCGGTTCATATATACCATGCATCCGAATCCATTGGTACAGGAGACTGTAAAGGGTATGCTGTCAGGTATAGAAAATGTTACTCTTCTTCCCGCATTGGTTTTTACCGATCTGCATAATCTGATGGCTATGGCATATCTTGTCATGACCGATTCGGGAGGGCTGCAGGAAGAAGCTCCATCGCTTGGAGTCCCTGTACTTGTACTTAGAAAAGAAACGGAACGTCCGGAAGCCGTAGAGGCCGGGACCGTAAAACTTACAGGAGTCAGCCAAGAAAATATCCTAAGCGATGTAAGGATGCTGTTGGATAACAAAAAGGCATATGAAAAGATGCATAATGCTGTAAATCCTTACGGAGACGGATATGCATCCGACAGGATAGTCAAAGCCATAAAGGAATATTTCAGGAATCTTTAGTTGCGCAAATATATATGGAATAATAAAGGTTTTTGCTTTTATTATTATCTTTTGGTATAATCCGTGCGTGATTTTTATGAAAAAGAATTATTTAACAGAGATATGATCATATGATCCAGAGGGAAAAATGATAGATAAATTAAAAAAAATAGAACAGAGATATGAGGATATAGACAGGCAGCTTGCAGACCCGAAAGCCACATCGAATCAGGAAAAGTACGTGGCTCTTATGAGGGAACGCAGCGAGATAGGGACAATAGTATCGATATACAGGGAATATGCGACTGTTTTACAGGGTATAGAAGATGACAAAGCGATGATGAAGGAGAACAGCGACAAGGAGCTTAAAGACATGGCTGAAGAGGAACTGCTCGAATTCATGGAACAGGTACCAGTATTGGAACAGAAGCTTAAAGTGCTTCTCCTTCCTACCGATCCTAACGATGCAAAGAACGTCATAATAGAGATAAGGGGCGGTACAGGGGGCGACGAAGCAGCGCTTTTTGCAGCTGATCTGTTAAGGATGTATACGATGTATGCCGAAGCAAAGAAGTGGAAGACCGAGATACTCAATCTCAATGAAATGGGTGTAGGCGGTGTAAAGGAAGTGGAGATATCCATAACAGGAGAAGGCGCATACAGCAGATTCAAATATGAAAGCGGTGTACACCGGGTGCAAAGAGTACCGGAAACGGAAGCTCAGGGCAGGATACATACATCCACTGCCACTGTTGCCGTATTGCCTGAAGCTGAGGAAGTCGATATCGAGATCAATATGAATGATGTCCAGGTCGACACATACAGATCCTCAGGAGCAGGCGGGCAGCATGTCAACAAGACGGACTCCGCTATAAGGCTCACACATCTGCCTACAGGCATAGTCGTATGCTGCCAGGATGAAAGAAGCCAGTATAAGAATAAAGACAAAGCCTTTAAAGTGTTGAGAAGCAGGCTTTATGAAATGGCTCAGGCCGAACAGAACAAAGAGATAGCAAAAGACAGGAAGGATCAGGTAGGCACAGGCGACAGAAGCGAAAGGATAAGGACATATAACTTTCCTCAGGGCAGGGTCACTGATCACCGCATAAACCTTACCTTATACAAGATAGATGCCATAATGAACGGTGACCTTGACGGGCTTATGGATGCCCTTATAACCGAAGACCAGGCGCGGAAGCTTTCGGTAAGCAGTGACTGATATGAAAACAAGGCTTTATGACATACCGGATGAAACATGCCTTCATGAATGTGCGGAAATAATTAAAAAGGGAGGGACAGTCATTTTCCCTACCGAAACGGTTTACGGACTCGGCGCAAACGCGCTCGATGCCGCCGCTGTGGATAAAATATTTCTTGCGAAGGGAAGACCGGGTGACAATCCTTTGATAATACACCTGCATGATATGGAAATGCTGGGCAGATATGTTAAAGAAATGCCTGATGTGCTCCATATGCTTTCAAAGCTGTATATGCCGGGACCTTTGACGGTCGTTCTGTATAAAAAAGACATCATACCCATGAATGTGACAGCGGGACTGGATACGGTCGCATGCAGGATACCGGATAATGATATAGCAAGAAAGCTTATAGAATACTCCGGCGTACCTATTGCGGCGCCGTCTGCGAATATCTCGGGTAAACCAAGCCCTACAAGATATACACATGTGGTAAATGATATGAACGGCAAAGTGGATGCGATAATAAACGGAGGCAACTGTAAGATAGGAGTGGAATCCACAGTACTGGATCTTACATCACAGACACCTACCATACTTCGCCCGGGCGGCGTGCCGTATGACAGGCTGAAGCTGGTCATAAAGGATCTTAAGACCGCATATACTTTTACCGGAACGCCCAAGTCTCCGGGAATGAAATACAGGCATTATGCGCCTAAAGCGGAAATGTATTTATTAAAAGGCAAGGATGAGGATGTTATAAAAAAGATAAACGAGCTTACAGATAAAAACACGGGAGTGCTTTGCTGCAGGGAGGACTTTGACAGATATACATCACTGAACAAATTATGTGTCGGAAGCAGAAATGATCCATATGAAATAGCCTCCAATATATTCGAATGTCTCAGATGTTTCGATGAAATGAATATCGATCAGATATATTCAGAGTATTTTGACATTACCGATATAGGCGAAGCGGTGATGAACAGACTGACAAAAGCTGCAGGGGGAAGAATATTTGAAGTATGAAGATACTTGCGATCGGTAACAGCTTCTCGCAGGATGCGACAGCATATATTGAAAGGATCTCAGGGCATGAACTATATGTCCGCAACCTATATATCCCCGGCTATTCTCTTGATAGGCATTGCAGTAATATTGAAAGCGGTGAAGCTATCTATCAGTATCAGAAGGATGCAAAAAAACTCCGAATGATATCTCTTGATGATGCCTTGTGTCTAAAAAAATGGGATTTCATCACTCTTCAACAGGTTAGCCACCTTTCCGGTATCATCGACAGTTATGAGCCATATATGAGCATACTCATAGATCATATACATAAAGTGAGTCCTGATGCCAAGATTGCGCTTCATGAGACATGGGCATATGACACGGGTTCAGATCATCCCGGTTTTGTGAATTACAACAGAAGCCAGAAGGTGATGTACGGGAAAATAAAAGAAACTACGGATCAGGAGGCTAAAAAATACAGTCTTCCTATCATAAAGACAGGCGATGCACTGCAGAAAATAAGAAGCATTAAAGAATTCGACTGTAAAAACAGCGGTCTGTCGTTATGCAGAGACGCATTCCATCTGTCATATGATTACGGAAGATATCTTGCCGGTCTTGTCTGGTACACATTTTTTACCGGCAAAAAAGCAACGGATATAGGCTACAGACCTAAAGGCACGATCAAAAAGCTTTGTGATATCTTAAAAGAAAATATCTGACGAAAAATATTGAATATGCAATAAACGCTACTACCTTACCATTAAACAATTGTGTATAGTTACTAGATGATAATAGATAAATATGGAACTGATAGTCTGGCATAATATATATCAGTTAAATACACATTAAGGAGAAGTCTATCATGCTAGATATGTGGATTTTACTGTTTAAGCAGTGGTAAGACGTGACATAATTATATATAATGATTGTTATAATGTTGAAGTATTGAGGAAGAGCACAATGTCAGTCTATTCAGGTATTTAAGATATAAGAGGGTTATACAATAGACATTATGCCTAGAGCATTATTTTTCCTTTACGACAGTAAACTAACGCGATCGCTTAATAAAATTGCTTAGCAGTAGGGGAAGTGACCAGTCCACAGCATCTGCATGTATTTTATCAGGAGCACCATAGTTAGGCTTCTGGTTAAACGTAATTACATTACGAGGAGAATTTATGAAAATCGCAATTGTTGGTACAACCGGTATGGTTGGCAGAACTCTTTTAAAAGTACTGGAAGAAGAAAAAATAGAAGCTGATTACTATTTGTTTGCATCTGCAAAAAGTGCTGGCACTAAAATAAATATGTTTGGCAATGAATTAACCGTACTAGAATTAACCAAAGCAAATGCTGAAAAAGTAAAGCCAGATTTTGCATTATTCGCAGCAGATGAAGGTGCAATAACACTTGAGTTCGTTCCATTCTTTGCTAAAACCGGATGTATAGTAATTGATAATAGCAGCATATTTCGCCAGGTACCGAGTGTTCCTTTGGTTGTGCCAGAATGTAATGCCACTGATTTGATAACATATAACAGCAATATTATAGCCAATCCCAACTGCTCAACAATATGTGCTGTTGTACCGCTTAAGCCTCTGGATGATGCTTTTGAGATAAAGCGTATAGTGTATTCAACATACCAGGCAGTGTCAGGAGCTGGCCAATTAGGGCTAAATGACTATATTGAAGGAGTAAAAAATGCAGAAATAATTGAAGGTAAAATTTCAGTAAAGAAATATGAACTTAGGAAATTCGATTATCCGATCTTTAACAATATTATCCCGCATATTGATGTTTTTCTAGACAATGGCAACACAAAAGAGGAAGAAAAAATGATTAATGAAACTAGAAAAATCCTGCATCACCCTAATCTTAGCATTTCATCTACAGCAGTACGTGTGCCGGTAGAAAACTGTCATTGTGTCAGTATTAACGTTGAATTTACAAAAAACATCGATATTGCTCTTGTAAAAAATATTCTGCAAAAATCACCAGGCGTAATTTTATATGATGATCCAACAAACAACATTTATCCTATGCCAATTACTGCAAATGGTAAAAATGAAGTTTATGTTGGTCGTGTCCGTCTTGACAATAATCATCCAAATACAATTAATATGTTTGCTGTCAGTGATAATATTCGTAAAGGTGCTGCTGTAAATGCAGTGCAGATATTAAAACTTTGCTTATGTAAGAAATATTAAAAGATAGAAAATATATTCATGTATATGATACATCATAATAACGAATGTATAGAAGGTAGGTTATAGCAATATTTAGTGGTGGAGAGAATGGATGAAGTATCAACAAAAACAACAAGATACAGTTATATTAGATTTAATTAGCAGGAGAATTTATGATTATAAAAATTGTAGTAGAAATCACTCCGAATTATAATTTTAGGTGGAAATATTCAGAAGAGCTGAATTCTTTTGTTGAAAAGGAATGTATTACTATGTATTCACGAGACCATTTTTTTAAAGGGATCTATGGATGGGTGGTAGGATATGGACAACCACCTCAACCGCATAGTGATGTGTTGATAATAACAAATAAAAAGGCGAGTCTGGGCGAAATAATCAGTGGTAAAATTATTGGAGCTTTTATACGATGCGATGGTGACCATAAAATTTTATGTGTAGAACCTGACCGGGAAATTGAGGATTTTGATGAGCTTCCAGAGGATGAAAAGAAAATGTTGAAGGGCATCTATCCTGGGAAGTATCCAGGTGATGCATGGGTAGGGCAAGCTTTAGCGATAAAAATTCTTGGGAATCATGACAGAAGCATAAATTGGCTGTGTGATAATTAAAACTTGCTCAAACGGGTATTCATATAAACCTGCACTATTTAGGATATTAAAGCGGGAATTCTCGGTTATTCAATTGCCGAGATGAAAGCGCTGTGATTTATATGATAAACAATAAACCGAATAAATGTTCGTTTTTGTATTGCATTGTATACTGCCTTTT
>JBAYNV010000099.1:0-8136 GCA_041678685.1 Clostridia bacterium | reverse complement strand
GCAGTTTTTTGTTCTTTGTCATATTTATTCTCCTTCCTATATGGAATAATTATTATCACAATTTCAATGACTTAAAATTCCTCACATAACATAATATATTAATCCGTGTCATCTGTAAATGCATAATTATTATGATGACGAGCAATTAACCTGTACAAAATATTATATCGGCAATTTAAGTATATAAATGAAATTTAATTGTGGTAGAATTATAAAAATGATCAAAGAGCTTTATGAACCGGTATATTTACTGGGAAAACAAAAGATATTAGGAGCAGTCCCTTCAGCAAAAGAAGCCTATGGACGTATGCTGAATATGGCGGTACCGTCTACTATAGAAGCGCTTTTAAGCGGGTTGACAAGTTTTGTAGATACGCTCATGGTGTCCGGTATCGGCATTACCGCAGTAACAGCAGTAGGAATAACCACTCAGCCAAGAATGATCATTCTTATGCTGTTTCTTGCTTTGAATACAGGAGTCACTGCATTAGTTGCACGGAGAAAAGGCGAAAATGATTCAGAAAATGCAAGTAAAGTTTTCGAACAGGCTTTATTTTTATGTATATTGCTCTCTGTTGTAATGACTGTTGTTGGTATAATGACCGCAAAACCTCTTCTGCTTTTTGCAGGCGCAGGAGAGGATTTTATAGATGATGCTGTAGCATATTACAGGATAGTGACAGCAGGTACTATCATCCAGACAGTCACTATGACGATCAATGCCGCGCAAAGAGGCATGGGGAATACAAGAATAGCGATGACGACCAATATCGTATCAAACATAGTTAATATATTATTAAACTATGTATTGATCAATGGGTACTTGGGTTTTCCACGGTTGGGAGTAAGAGGTGCGGCTATCGCTACTGTGTTAGGAACGATTGCAGCGTTTATAATGGCATGTCTTTCTTTGCGAAAGTCGACATTCCTGATACTGTCACCCAAAGGATTTTTCAAACTGGATAAAGTCACCATCAAATCGGTAATTGGTATTTCAGGCAATGCTGCGCTCGAGGAGCTGTGTTTCCGAATAGGATTTTTCATGTATAACAAGATCGTCGCGGAACTTGGCACTGTAGATTATGGAACGCATATCGTATGTATGAATATAATGAATCTTTCCACGAACATAGGGAGCGGTCTGGGCATAGGTACGACCGCATTGGTCGGACAGACCATGGGTGAAAAAAGAAGCGATCTTTCTATTCTTTATGTGAAAATAGGGCAAAGGATCGCATTTATGATCTCCCTGATTCTTTCATGTGTTTTCATATTCGGAGGGAAAATGCTCATCGATCTGTTTACCGATGATCCTGCGATCATAGAAAACGGTGCCGTTGTTCTTATCATCATGGCTGTGGCGACTTTTGGTATTAATTCACAGATCGTATATTCAGGATGCTTAAGAGGAGCAGGGGATATCAAATTCGTTGCAGCTATCGCACTGATAAGTGTTGCTGTTGTGAGACCTTTTTTATCATATATCCTTTGTTACCCTTTAGGTTTGGGACTGATCGGAGCATGGATAGGATTATTAGGTGATCAATACGGAAGAGGTATAGCCGGAATGATAAGGTTTAAAATGGGTAAATGGACAAAAATTAAGATTTAATATATATTTATGTTCAGGGGGTCACGAAATGTTTTTAACGATCGTTCAACTGTTTTTATTCTTTGGGATACCGTTTCTTTTGATATTTTTACAGGAAAAGGTCAGATTTATAAAAACAATAGGACCTATACTGTTTTGTTATGCAATAGGAATAATATGGGCAAATTCGGGTCTTCCTCTGGATCCGTCGCTTTCTGACACTGTCTCATCAGTCCTGATCCCTATAGCAATCACGCTAATACTTTTAAACTCGGATTTCAGTACCTTTAAGAAGAATGCCAGGAAAACAGGGTTATCATTTCTTCTTTTATCAATATCAGTAATGACAGTAGCAGCTGTCAGTGTTTTTGTATTTCCTGATGTTTATGAAAACACAAAGATAGCCTCTATGCTTGTCGGCTGTTATACAGGCGGCACGCCAAATCTTTATGCTATCGGAATGGGGCTGGCGGCAGATAAAAATACTATTGCTGTAGCGAATCTTTCCGACCAGGTGATGGGAGGACTATATTTCCTTTTTATCTGTACTCTGGCAAAGCCGTTACTTTCGAAATTCACTAAAAGATCCGAAGTCACAGAAAATGCGGATAAAAAGCATATCAAAGACGGTATTGTGGAAAGATCCAGACTGTCATTAAAAGAAAAGATAAAACAAGGAGTCCTTGTTACTCTTATAGGAATAGGCGCATTAGGAGCAAGCATAGGAATATCTTATCTGACAACAGGAGAAGCGACAAATGTAGCGGTCATTATGTTATGTGTTTCAACAATAGGCGTTGCTCTGTCGTTTATAAAAGGAATAAGGAAGAACGAAGTATCATATCCTTTAGGCCAGTATTTCATATATGTATTTTCACTCGCCGTGGGAACTTTAGCGGATATAAAGCTGATGGTCGGGCAGTCGCTGTCGGTACTTGGCATGGTGGTTTTCGTGTTGTTCACTACAATGATACTGCATTTCATTCTTTCCATATTGTTTAAGATCGATGTCGATACGATAATAATCACGTCTGTGGCCGGTATATTCGGACCTGCCTTCATAATCCCGACCGCAAAGGCAATAAAAAATGACAGTGTCATACTTATAGGGATAGCTACAGGACTGTTGGGATATGCGATAGGTAATTACCTGGGTTTTGGCCTTTATGAACTATTAAAACTGTTTGTATAGAAAAGGGGATCAATATGCATCTTAAAGATCTGAAGATAAATGAAATAGCAGGAAAGACATTTCCTTGCAAGTGCGGAATAACACATGATCCGGGCTTGGAAATAATAGATATATCTAAAAACGGAATAGTAAGCGCTATTGATTTTGTTCTTAAAAAAGCAAAAGGCAGAATAATTGTCATATGCGATCCCAATACTTTTAAAATTGCCGGGAAGCAGGTATATGACAGCCTGAAAGAAAAACATGAAGACACTGAATATTACATAATACCTGAAAGAAACGGATTAGCTGTCGTTCCCAATGAAAGCTTCATAGGTGAAACGATGATCAGAATGCCTTTAGATATAGACTTCTTCGTTGCAGTCGGAAGCGGTGTTGTGAATGATATAACCAGGAATATTTCTTATCATTTCGGTAAAAAATACTGCGTGATCGGAACAGCTCCCTCAATGGACGGATATGCTTCTATAACATCCGCGCTCATAATAAAAAATCTTAAGGAAAGCTGCCCCGGGCAGATTCCGATAGGGATATTCGCGGATATAGAAATACTGAAAAATGCACCGTTTAAAATGCTGACAGCAGGTATGGGAGATGTTCTGGCAAAATACAATGCAGTCAGGGAATGGCAGTTTGCAAGGGACCTTAACGGCGAACATTATTGCAAAGAAATAGCGGACCTGATATGGTGTGCTGCTGACAAATGCGCTGCCTGTGCAAAGCAGCTGAAAGACAGGGATGAAGCTGTCGTTAAAAATATAATGGAAGCACTCATACTTTCAGGCATGGCTATGGGTATGTATTCAAACACAAGACCCGGTTCCGGTGCGGAACATCACATCGTTCACTACTGGGATGTGGAATTTATAAAAAAAGGTCAGGAGCATCCTCTTCACGGGAATTCCGTAGGTGTGGCTCTTTGTGTCATATGCAAACTATTTGACATAGTAAAAGATAAACTTCCGGTAAAGGTAATTGAAATAGATACAGGAAAAATAATAAGGATACTGAAGAGTGCAGGATGTGAAACGGATCCGAAAGCTTTGGGTATTCCAAAGGATACTTTCCGTGACAGCATACTTTACGGGCAGATAATGAGCAAGACAAAATACACTATCCTTACGCATTTATCCAGGAACAATATGCCTCTATTAATGGAAATAGCAGACAGACTGACAAGGGAGTACTACGAATAAAACCAATTGACATACGCCAGCTGCGTGTATAAAATATGTTAAGACCAATGGAGGAATCGCCTAGCTGGTCGAGGGCGCATGACTGGAAATCATGTAAACGCCTTAAGCGTTTCAAGAGTTCGAATCTCTTTTCCTCCGCCAGAATCAGGATTGTGATTTTAACAAAAAGCACAGTCCTCTTTTTTACTTGTATTAGAAAAATCTAGATTTTGTTGGACACCAGCGTATCAGCTATCAGATGTGATCCGCTTATTACTAACGCTTTAACATAAATCGTCCTGAAAGGCATATATACTTTCCGGACTTTTTTATATAATATAATGATCAAAAGGAGCATACATGGAAAAAGCAGGTATCATCGGAGGACTCGGACCGGTATCGACAGTGGAATATTACAAAGGGATAATTGATGGTTACAGGGCGATAGCAGGTCAAGACTGTTATCCTCATATAATAATAAACAGTATAAACATGACTGAACTTCTTGATCATGTCTCCTGCGGTAATATGGATGCACTGGTCGATCTGATCGTTCAGTCCATAGAGGATCTGGCAAAGGCAGGAGCGGATTTTGCCGCGATAGCATCGAATACGCCTCATATCGCAATAAATGAAATAGTTAAAAAATCAGTACTGCCTGTAATAAGCATAGTCGATGTCAACTGTGAATATGCAAAGGATAAAGGGTATAAAAATATTGCGGTCATAGGGACCAAATTTACAATGAAAAGCGGTTTGTATTCAAAACCCATGCAGTTAAAAGGTATCAATGCTTTCGTTCCTGATGCGGAAGATATTGAAACCATCCAGCAGCTTATATTTCCCGACCTTGAAAACGGGATAGTAAATACAGAAGATAAAAAGCAGATGATAATGATCTCAGAAAAGTATATCAGAAGACACGGTTGTGATGCGCTTCTTCTTGGATGTACGGAAATACCGCTTATGATCAAAGAAAATGACATTTCAGTGCCTGTCATAAATACGATGCAGGTACATATCGATGCAATAATAAAGGAATTATTGAAATAAAACTATTTCTATAACGATTTTGTTAAAATCTTTGTTCCTGGCATAGATGGGATATGTTTATTGCTATCGGATTGGAATATGAACTGAGCGAGATATAAAACCGGTTTTGAGTTTTTATTGTATTTAATAGATCAATGTTATTATCAAAAGTAACCGGATCCTTTGGTATTTCTATAATATCAGGCAGATCATCAAGATTTTGTTCGAGATAGCATTTATACTCCAGGACTTTTTGTAAATAATCATCTGTCTCTGCAGACTCATCATCAGTAATAAATCCGCTGCTGCTGTCGTTCTCTATATGGATCGATAACAGCATCAGTTCAAATACCATCTCATCCGGATATTTCTGATCGACCCAATAATCCCTATATAACGCATATGTTTCAATTCTTGATTTAATCTTGTCAAATTCGTAATCTGTAATATTCTCAACATAGAAAATCGATATAACCAACTCATATGACAGATTCTTGTCAGCGCTCAATAACCGTATGTTACTCTGTGTGTTTATCGGAATAGCGTTGTAATATGGATGTACATCAGATGCATCAAAAGAGTATGATTCTACGTTTTGCGCAGTAAAAGCAATAACTAATATCATAAGCAAGATTAGAATAAACAACATATTATTAACTGATTTTCTTATAAATACAATAGTTTTCACTTTTACCTCCTTTTCTTAATGATCATATAGAAATACATTACTTTAACAGCCGACAGTCTGTATATCATATGATCCGGTTCCTTGTAAATGTACCTAAAATACATTACTTCTGAAACTTGATCATGACATAATAGGTAATTAATTCACTTTTTCTTTTGTGTGGTCTAGAATAGCATATTGACATCATATATTAATACGAACGAAATGTCAAATTATTTATATAATAATTATTCATACATTTATTACACATTTAATTTCAACAGTTATGTGCAATAGCAGTAAGCATATAAATGAGTGCTTCCTGATATGCGGAAATACCGCTTATGAACAGAGAAAATGATATTTCAGTGTCTGTAATATATACGATGCAATAATAAAGAAGTTAATAAAAATAACTGTTCTATATTATTTTTTTTGACAGCTGTTCAGCAAGAAAATCCGCTTCTTTTTTGACTATTGCCGCGGCTTCTTTGCTAAGAGTCGCAGGAAGCTCATAAGTGTACCGGCCGGATTTGTATGAACGGGATTCGTCTATCAAGCCAAGGAGATAATCCAAGGATATATCAAGCGTCTGCGCGATCCTGATCTTTATTTCATCATTAGGTTCGCTTCTGTCTCTTTCATATGAAGAGATGGTATGAAATGACACATCAACCATATCCGCAAGCTGTTGCTGCGTCAAATTCTTGTCTTTACGTATTTCCTGAAGTCTTTCACCAATCATATTTACCTCTTAAAACATATACATATTATATGTTCACGTGTGTCATAAACAGGATAATCAGCAGAATATTAGAGTTTATGCGCACAACACGGAAGAAACTGCCGCATCTGTACCGTTTATAGCACAAGCGCTCAGTATATATATGATGTTCATTATTTATTCATATAAATGATATAATATGTTTGAAAAGGAAGATTAAGAAAATGTTCAATATACTTATTGTTGAAGACGATAAAAATCTCAGAAGACTGATCGGAGCTGTGTTGAAACAGAACGGTTTCGATGTGTTAAGCGCAAACGACGGGGTGCAGGCATTGGAAGTGCTGGATTCAACAAAAGCAGACCTGATATTGTGCGACATAATGATGCCGAATATGGATGGTTATGAACTCACAAGGAGTCTTCGAGATGCGGGATACAACATGCCTATTTTAATGATAACAGCAAAAGATGCCCTTGAAGATAAGAGAAAAGGGTTTTTATCAGGTACTGATGACTACATGGTCAAACCCATAAACATGGATGAGATGCTGCTTCGTATAAATGCCTTACTGAGAAGATCCAAGATCACAACGGAGCATAAGATCGAAGTGGGTAATGTAACGCTGGATTATGATACATTGACCGTGAACAGCAAAGATGAAGTCATAGTGCTTCCTAAAAAGGAATTTCTGCTCCTTTTCAAGCTTATGAGTTACCAGAAGAAGATATTTACCCGTCAGCAGCTGATGGATGAAATATGGGGAATGGATACCGAGACAGACGAAAGAACAGTTGATGTGCATATAAAGAGACTTAGGGAAAAACTGGTTAATATAAAAGAATTTGAAATAATCACGGTAAGAGGATTAGGATACAAGGCGGTCAAAACAAATGCAGCTGAAGTCTAAGCTTGCTATTTTCCTTCTTATAATAATCCTTATCGCATCCATGTTCGCATATATGGGGGCGATCCTGACATCAAATAAAAGCTTTATTGAAAATATCAAAGAGAATCAGGGCGCGGTCGCCGAGACAGTCATCGCGGCATACAAAGATACGGATCTTACGCTGGAACATATTATTACCATGACACATAATGATCTGTATCCTGTTGAGATCACTGATAGCCTGATCGATCTTACAATAAGCAAACAGAATATGGAGCTGCTTAAACAGGGAGAAATAATATTTATAAAGCAAAACCTCCTTCCTGTCGGGATCTCGGTCGTAAAAATAGAGGACGTATATTTAAGAGTTGGTTATCAGCCGGAGAACAATCTTTTCAGAAATTATGCCATGCTTCTTGCTTATGCCCTTCTTTTTTCCATCATAGTGTTCATGCTTATAATAATGGGAATAAGCAACAGAGCCATGAAACCAATTCTCCAATTGAATAATGCGACTCAGGAAGTGGCAAAAGGCAACTTTGACGTAACTGTAAAAAATGATTCGCAGGATGAGATTGGGCAGCTGACGGAAAACTTTAATAAAATGACAAAGGAACTGAAAAGCATTGAATATCTCAGAAAGGATTTTGTGAGCAGCGTATCGCATGAATTCAAAACGCCTTTAGCCTCTATACAGGGTTTTGCCAAACTTCTGGAGAATAACGACCTTACCGAAGAGGAAAGAAAGGAATATCTGGGAATAATATATGAAGAAACGGAAAGGCTTTCAAACCTTTCTACAAATATACTGAAACTGTCCAAACTTGAAAGCCAGGAAATAGTATTCAATAAAAAAGAATACCGT
>JBAYNV010000098.1:0-8216 GCA_041678685.1 Clostridia bacterium | reverse complement strand
GCTCCTTATATCTTAATACTACAATTATACACTACAAGTTAAGTAATAAATACCTAAAATCAATTAAAAATGTTTAATATGCAGTGACCTCTGTCCATGCTTTGTTATACAGTATGGTAGCTTGTGCATCATATCTGAATACTTCGCAGCGGTCCAGCACATCCTGTGAAGGGTATGCAGCCGGGTTATTTCTTACTTCCTCATCAAGAAGCGGTATAGCTGTCTTGCTGGTGATCGAATAACCTGTCTCATCAGCGTTGAGGAGCATTATATCGTCTCTTAACATGAAGTTTATGAACTTCTCGGCAGCTGAAACATTCTTCGCATTCTTTGGTATTACCATAGCATCGACCCATCTGTTGCTTCCTTCCTTAGGAACAGCATACGCAAGATCGGAATTCATTGTCATGGCATCTACAGCCTCACCTGACCAAACCACCGCAAGGGCGCCTTCACCCTGTGCCATCTTGTCTTTTACTTCATCAACAAGGTAACCGAGTATAAGGGGCTTCTGTTCAATGAGAAGATTCATTGCTTCATCGATCTGGCCCTGATCCGTTGTGTTCTGCGAATAACCAAGTTTTATAATAGCGACCATCATGGAATCCCTCTGGCTGTCCTGCATGAATATCTGCTGCGCATATTTCTCATTCCAGAGTATATCCCAACTGTCTACGACATCAGTTACAAGCGTAGTGTTGTAAAGTATCCCTGCCGTGCCCCAAAGATACGGGACAGAATACTCATTGTCGGGGTCATAAGCAAGACCTTTATGTATATCGTCTATATTTGCATAATTGGGGATGTTGTCCAAATTGATCTTCTGGAGAAGGTCTTCCTCGATCATTCTCTGTATCATGTAGTCCGAAGGCACTATAACATCATATGACACATTGCCTTTTACGACCTTGACATACATATCTTCATTTGTCGTAAAGGTATTGTAGTTTACTTTTATACCTGTTTCCTCTTCAAACATCGCTACGACGTCAGGGTGGATATACTCACCCCAGTTATACACATTCAATACTTCCTTACCATTGTCACATGCCGCAAACGGTATGAGCAGTGAGATGACTAACAGAACGATCAATACTTTTTTCATTTTTTATCCCCCGTTAAATATTTTCTTTTTCTATATTTTCCGATATTTCTTTAGGTTTCGATATATGTTTTTTTGCCTTGACCTGACGTTTGTTCACTATGATCAGAAGCACCATGACCACCAGGAACAGCAGTGTAGATACGGCATTGATCTTTGGATTGATCCCTTTTCTTGCCATGGAGAACACCACCATGGACAGGTTCTGCACGTTGCTCCCTGTCGTAAAATAGCTGATTATGAAATCATCTACCGACAGTGTGTATGAAAGCAGGAATCCTGTTATTATTCCCGGCATAAGCTGAGGTATTATGGTTTTGCGCAAGGCATAGAAAGGCTTGGCGCCCAGGTCCTGTGCAGCCTCATACACTGAAATATCAGTCTGATACAGTTTTGGCAGGACTGATATCACCACATAAGGCGTACAGAAAGTTATATGGGCAAGAAGCATGGAGATATATCCAAGTTCGATACCCATGAAAGCAAACAGCATCATGAGAGCTACGCCTGTCACTATATCCGGATTCAACACCGGTATATACGTTATCGTCCTCACCACTTCAAATGACCTCTTCTTCAGTTTTACCATGCCCAATGCGGCAAATGTCCCTATCACTGTCGATATGACCGATGCAGCAAGCGCTATAAGGGGAGTCGTTTCCAGAGCGCTCAGTATGCTGCTGTCTGTAAACAGCTGTTCATACCATGTCAGAGAGAACCCCTGCCATACGGCGCGTGATTTCGATGAATTGAAGGAAAACACTATCAGCACTATGATCGGTGCATACAGGAAGAGAAGTATAAATCCGATATACAGCTTTCTGAAGAAATTTTTCATAATAATCCTCCTCCCCCGACCGACTCATCACCGTATTTATTGATGAATATCATGGACACGAATATGAGGATCATAAGGAACAGCGATAACGCGGACCCGAAGCCCCAGTTACCTGTCACAGTGAACTGCTGTTCAATGATATTCCCTATAAGCGATATCTTGCCTCCGCTTAAAAGACGTGAAATAACGAAAGTGGAAAGCGCAGGCATGAATGTCATCGTTATGCCTGAAATGATGCCCGGTGTACTTAACGGCAGTATGATCCTTCGAAATACGACCAGATTATTACCTCCGAGATCCTTTGCGGCTTCAACGACATTTTTATCTATCTTTACAAGCACGGAATATACAGGCAGTATCATGAACGGAAGGAAGTTATATACCATACCCAGTATGACTGCAAAATTATTGTACATAAGGTTGGCCTGAGGAAGCCCCAGCCACCCGAGGAACTGGTTTATGAGGCCTTCATTTTCTAGTAAGGAAAGCCATGAATACGTACGCAGAAGAAAGTTCATCCACATAGGAAGGACTATCAGTATGAGCATGGTCGATTTCCTCGAAAAGTCCCTGTTCGATAATATCATGGCGGCGGGATATCCTAGTACCAGGCAGACTACTGTCGCGATCAGTGACATGTATACAGAACGCCATATCACCTTGAGGTAAAGAGGATCGAAAATCGCTTTAATGTTATTAAAAGTCAGTTTTACCGTACCGCTTGAATCATCTGTAAACGTATAATATATGATCAGCAGGAGTGGTACGATAATAAATATGATCATCCATATATAATATGGAAATGCAAATCTTCTTTTGCTCATAATTTCGCATTTACCTCATAAGGATTCATCTGTGCAGGATCCTTGTGCATCACATGGATATTATACGGATCTACTGTTATGCCCAATTCATCGCCTATCATCTGCGGTACTGTGGAATGGACTTTCCATTCGAAGGAAGGACCTTCCACCCATATCTCATAATGAACGCCTTTGAACGTAACAAGCGTGACTTTACCTTTAAGTTTTGCCTTATCAGGCGATACAAGTACTATGTCCTCCGGGCGCACTACTACGTCGACCGGTACATCATTCCCAAAACCTGTGTCAACACATTCGAAATCCACGCCGTCTATGCGGACAAGGCAGTCCCTTACCATCGTGCTCTTTATTATATTGCTCTCTCCTATGAAATATGCTACAAAAGCATTCTTAGGTTCGTTGTATATATCCACAGGCGTGCCGATCTGCAGTATCTTGCCTTTATTCATTACAACGACGGTATCGGAAAGAGTCAGGGCTTCTTCCTGATCATGCGTCACATACACGAATGTGATGCCCAATTCCTTATGCATCGTTTTAAGTTCGTCCTGCATGTCTTTTCTCAGCTTAAGATCCAGTGCCCCTAAAGGTTCATCCAGAAGAAGAACCTTGGGTTTGTTGATCAGGGCGCGGGCTATGGCAACACGCTGCTGCTGGCCTCCGCTGAGTGTTGAGACGTCCCTGTCCTCGAACCCTTCCATATTGACGACCTTCAGATACTGTTTTACTTCCTGCTGTATTTTTGCAGGATCTTCTTTTCTGATCGTGGGGCCGAATGCTATATTTTCACCTACGTTCATATGCGTGAATAATGCATATTTCTGAAAAACCGTATTAAGCGCTCTTTTATAGGCAGGAACATCATTGATCCTTATCCCGTCGAAGAATACATCTCCCGTATCCGGCTGTTCAAATCCGCCTATGATCCTAAGCGTAGTGGTCTTCCCACAGCCGGACGGTCCAAGCAATGTAAGGAATTCGCCTTCCTTTATATACAGTGATACGCCGTCAATAGCTATTATATCTCCGTATTTCTTGTAAATGCTCTTTAACTCTATGATCTTTTTGCTCATTTCATCTCCTAAATATATTATTAAAAGCTTGGCGGTGAAGACACCCAAAGCAAAACCGCTTTTTTACCTGATGTATTCCGTATCACATGTCTGACATCAGCCTTGTAATAGAAGGACTGCCCTTTAGCCACGGTATACTTTTTGTCATTCAGTTCCAGCCGTATGCTTCCTTCAAGCACATATCCGAATTCCTCGCCCTGGTGAGAATCGTCGTAACAGCTCTCTCCTCCGGGCTCCAGAGTCATCATTATAGGTTCCATGGAGTTCTTCTGACAGTCCGGGACCATCCACAATATACTGTGTCCCATATCATCATCCTTCTTTGTAACCATGTCCTTCTTTTTGAACACTATCTGGGAAGCATATGAACCTGAAAAGAATTCAGCCAGGTTGGTCCCAAGACCGGTAAGGACATCCTGCAGTGTAGCTATGGTCGGCATTATTATATTTCTTTCAAGCTGTGAGATATATCCCTTTGACAGTTCGCTCCTGTCAGCAAGTTCCTGCTGCGTCAGGGAGTTCAAAAGCCTCAGCTGCTTGATTTTTTCTCCGATATCCACACTGCCCATCATTTCCCCGCTTCTTAATATTTACTATACCTGATGTTAAGTATTACTAAACATATAATATGTATTATAGAGTTTTTTGATATGCTGTCAACAGAAATATGCATCATTTCTGCAATTATATTCATTCACCGTACAGAGGATCCGATGCATATTTCACGGGAAGAAAAAGGGATATGCCTTTGCATATCCCTTCCGATATCTTATTCACAATTTCTGTTATTTAAAGAATTTGCTCCTTGATGACCAAAGGCCGAGAGCGGGATTGGAGATATAGTAGATCTTTTCTTTACCAACCGTATTGTATCCTTCCTTAAGTCTGGAAGGATCATATTTTTTCACTGTCTCATCATAATCCAGATACTTGAAACCGACCTTTTCGACTTCCTCGCGGGTAAGGTGCCTTACCGCATAACTGATACTGAATCTTCCGTCACTTGAACCATGTATTATATGAGCGGTAACTGACATATTGTTCTTTAGGTCATCGTTCTTTGCGACTTTTGCCAGTATGTTCTCTCTTCCTATATATCCGTACTTTCTGATCAGCCTGTCATTCTCGCTGTCTTCACCGAATTTCCTGACTCCCGGAGCAAGTATTATGAGCTCTCCTTTGTCAGCTATCGCCATCCTTGTCCTGTAAATGGCTTTATTTCCTACCCATGTCGATTTGAATTCCCTTTCGTCAAGGTAAACCACTATTTTTTTCGGTTCATCATCAAGAAAAGTGAAGTTCCTCTGCTGGCTTTCAGTTAAAGCCAGTTCAAAGGGCTCCCGGGTATCTCCCGCATATACTCCGTGTATATCTGCTGTTGAGCAGTTCTGGGTCGTAACAGTAAATATGAACATCAGGGGCAGATCCTTAAGATACTTACCTTGCGCATAATCGAATACTTTTCTGACGGGACTGTGATCCCTTCCCATGAGCCTTTCCATTCCGTAGAATGCTCCGAGCATATGGGACTTATTTATCATAGCGCTGCCGCCTATACCGACAAAGATGTTTTTACTGTAATTTGCCATGCCCACGACTTCATGAGGCACCACCTGGCCGACAGAGATGATGAGGTCATATGAAGGATCCATAAGGAGTCTGTTGACTTCGACATCTATTTTTTCATCGACAAGGCCTGAAGAAACTTCCTTTATATATTCACCCGGTACTTCGCCTATCTTCATCACATCGGTCTTCCAGTTGTGCACTATGAATCTGTCATGAGGTACTGATGGGAACATATCGTCTATCTCTTTATCGGTCATAGGCATGTGAGTGCCAAGAGCCGGCAGTATGTCTACTATACATGATCCGTTCATCTGGTCATACAGCATGGATGTTATTTTTCCCGCCATTGAATAGAACCTGGTGAAATCAGGAGGGATGATCAATACTTTTTTCACGTTCCTGCCTTTGGAATATTCTGCTACCACATGTCTGATGAAATCATAAAGTTCTTTATCGCTGACCGGACCGTTTGTTTCCCTTTTTACAAGCGTTTTCATGTCACACTCCGCTGTATGCGGAAAATCCTCCGTCTATAGGAAGCACTATCCCGTTAACAAAGCTTGATGATCCTTCGTCTACAAGAAACAGCATCGCACCAATAAGCTCATCCGCTTCCCCGAAACGTCCCATCGGTGTAGCGGCTATTATCTTGGCGCTTCTGTCTGTGTACGAACCGTCAGGGTTAAGAAGCATCGCGGCATTCTGGTTGGTAACAAAGAATCCCGGCGCTATAGCATTCACTCTTATGCCTACTTTTGAAAAATGGACGGCAAGCCACTTTGTAAAGTTGGATACCGCTGCTTTCGCTCCGCTGTATGCCGGTATCTTGGTCAGAGGCGTGAATGCGTTCATTGAAGATATATTTACTATCGTGCAGCCTTTTTTGCCTATCATGTCAGGTGCGAATACCTGAGTGGGAAGAAGAGTCCCAAGGAAATTGAGGTTGAATACGAATTCCACCCCTTTTGGATCCAGATTAAAGAATGTTGTAAGCCCTTCTGCAGCAAGATCATCCGCCTGAAAGTATTCCTTCGTCGTAGTAGCTTTGGGATTATTACCGCCTGCTCCGTTTATGAGTATGTCGCATGTGCCTAGTTTTTCATTCACTTCGGCTTTTGCAGTCATAAGGCTTTCCTTTTCAAGAACATTTGCCTTTACGGGAATAGCTATTCCCCCTTTTTCGCAGATGGCATCGGCAGCCCTCTTTGCTGCATCATAATTCAGATCCAGTAGCGCTACTTTACCCTTGGAAGCGGCAAATGCCTCCGCAAACATCGAGCAAAGCACTCCGCCTGCTCCCGTAATGACTATGACCTTGTTCTTAAGACTTATCTTAAATGGTAATTTCATTTATTCTCCTCCCTGAATAATTATGCGTTATATGTCGATGCGGAAGTCTCTCCGCCTTTTCCTGTCCAGTTGGTATGATAAAATATTCCTCTTTCATCGTCTGTTCTTTCATATGTATGCGCTCCGAAATAATCCCTCTGCGCCTGAAGAAGATTTGCCGAAAGCCTCTCGCTTCTGTATCCGTCATAGTATGACAGCGCCGCAGACATGACCGGAACGGATATGCCGTTAAGCACGCATGCAGCGACAACTTTTCGTAAGCTCATCTGGCATTCATCAGCTTTTGCTTTAAAGAAAGGATCAAGAAGCAGATTGTAAATTTTTGGATCATGGACGTAAGCTTCCTTTATTTTACCCAGAAATGCCGAACGTATAATACAGCCGCCTCTCCACATCAGAGCTATGCCTCCGTAATTCAGATTCCATCCGTATGAACCGGCCGCTGCCCTCATGAGCTGGTAACCCTGTGCATACGACACTATCTTTGACAGATAAAGCGCTTTGCGTATATCCTCTGTGAATTCTGCTTTATTTCCTGTAAAAACGGCTTCAGGTCCGGTAAGTATCCTGCTTGCGGTGACTCTTTCATCCTTCATCGCAGACAGGCATCTGGCAAATACCGCTTCACCGATAAGCGTGAGCGGGATGCCTTCATTCAAGGCGGATATCGCCGTCCATTTGCCTGTACCCTTCTGGCCTGCAGTATCAAGTATTTTTTCAACCAGCGGCTCACCGTTAGCTTCCTTGACGCCTAAAATATTGCTTGTTATCTCTATAAGGTATGAATCCAGATCACCTTTGTTCCATTCCTGGAATACCTTCTGCATTTCATCTGTATCCAGCCCAAGAAGCACCTTCATCGTCTGATATGCCTCGCATATGAGGGCCATATCACCGTATTCTATCCCGTTATGCACCATCTTGACGAAATGCCCGGCGCCATTTTCACCGACCCAGTCACAGCAGGGCGTTCCGTCTTCGACCTTTGCACTGATAGCTTGGAATATCCTCTTTATATGCGGCCATGCATCATCTGATCCTCCGGGCATAAGGGACGGACCGGTCAGAGCTCCTTCTTCGCCGCCGCTCACGCCTGTACCCACATACAGAAGCCCTGCGGCTTCGACTTTCTTTGTTCTTTCTATCGTATCGTTATAGTTCGAGTTGCCTCCGTCTATTATGATGTCGCCTTTTTCCAGCACAGGGATCAGCTGATCTATCATCTCATCCACTGCAGATCCCGCTTTTATCATCATCATGACTTTTCTTGGCTTGCGAAGGCTGTCTGCCAATTCCTTTATGGACATGCATCCTATAACATTTTTATTTTGTGCCCTTGTCTGAATGAACTTTTCCACTTTTTCTGTGGTTCTGTTGAATACAGCAACACGGAATCCCTTGCTTTCCATATTCAAGACCAGGTTTTCACCCATGACTGCAAGGCCTATGAGACCAATATC
>JBAYNV010000097.1:0-8243 GCA_041678685.1 Clostridia bacterium | reverse complement strand
TAATCCATATGCCCATTGTCCCTGTCTTAATCCTCCGTGATATGCCGAACTGAATACTATAAGATCGGGTTTCTGAACTGCATATTTTCTTAAAAGCATATCGAAATTAAGGTCAAAGCATATCACGCAGGCGATTTTGCCAAAATCGGTTCGTATCACTTCAGCCTTGCTTCCATATCCGATTCCCATATCGTTCTCATCGGTCATCACATGATTTTTATCATATGTCCCTATCAGTATTCCTTTTCTGTCAAATATCCTGTTGGAATTACGGAAAGGGAATTTACTGTCTGTGGGATGATTGCGAAGCCCCGGATAAGTGATGTAGCAGTTGTTATCCTTTGCTGTTTCGCTTATCATGTCTGCTATCGTACCGCCGGATGCTATATAGTCATGGTATTCAAGGTTCCCAAGATCCGAAAAGGAATCACATGTTTCCGGAAGAACGATCAGATCAGGTTTTGAAGGCAGGACCTGATCTATTCTTGAACGCCAATAGCAGCTGTTGATGCCGTTTAGTTTTTCTATGCTCTTTTCACCGGTTGAAGAGGTAGTACCGGAACATATAACTGCGATCTTTACTATATTAGCCATCTTTTGCTATACCTCATCTTTCATCTGGTCATTACGAAATTTCTTCGGTATTCTGTCGGGCTTTCATTCATGTATTGTGAGAATGTCCTGCTGAAGTAATGGATGTTCTTGAACCCTACCGCTTCTGATATCTGGGTTATATTCATGTCTGAGTACTGCAACAGGGTCTTGGCTCTTTTCATACGCATGCTGTTAAGGTATTTTTTCGGTGTTACGGAAGTCTGTTTTTTAAACTTTTTAAGGAAATGTATCTTTTCCAGATGCACAAGCTTTGCCATCTGTTCCAATGATATATCTTTATGCATATTTCTTTCAAGATATGCCAATACCTTTGCAACATCCTCCTTTTCTATTGATGAATAATCCATACCGACCGCTGACAGATCGTTTTCTTCAAATACACTTCTTTGCAGGAGTATGAGAAGCTTGTTCATATCCGCACAGATCATCTCCTTGTACAGAGGTCCTTTTTTTTTCGATTCAGCATACATTGAAGCAAAGATATCGCTTATCGGCTGATCGTTTGTTGATATTTCAAAAGGCAGTTTCTGTATCTTCTCCTTAAGTATCTGGTCGTTTATCTCAAACTTCACTTCATATGTGACAAGATCCTCTTTGTCTGTGTTGTGAAATTCATGCACTATTCCGGGCATTGTCAGGTAAATCCTGCCGGCTTCAAGCCGGCATTTAGTATTAGCATTCACAATACTGCCAGCACCTGAAATATGGCAGATAAAATGGAAAAATTCATGCGAATGCGCATCAATATGCTTACCTTCTGTATAAATGCACTTTTCTATCCAAAAAACTGAAATATCCTGGGAGATCCTGATCACACCTTTCAAATATATAATTTATTATAGTGTATCAGATATTTATATTTTGACAACACAAATTTTTATAACCCTATATATACGGAAAAGTGCCTTAAATATGGTGAAAATTCAAATAAAGCGATAATAATGTATAAATATAAGCACAATAAATTATAAGGTTCTTTCGTGAAAATAAATGTGCCTTATGCTTATATATGAGTTAAAATGTATTGATAAGGGCAGGTAAAGGAAATGCGGTGTTAAATGATCAGACTGATTTCATCTTCATGTGAGTATACCGTTGAACCGCTTAAAGCACCATTCGGTTTCAAAGGCGGTAAATCGAACTATATACGGACCATATCAGTATGCCTGAAAAGTGAAAACAATACAGCATACGGGACTTCTATACAGGGGATATTATGGTCTGATGCAGGCATATACCGTGAATACGGTGAAGAGAAGGGCAATGAACTCATGTTTTCGCTTACCGATTTTGCGGTGAAATACCTGAACGGTAAAAAATATGAGAGACCTGAGGATATATTTCCTGAACTTGAGAGGATCACGATCGAACATGCTATAAGTCTTTTAGGCAGAAAACCAAGAAAAACGTTTGTACTCAATGCGCTTGTCCCGGTTGACAATGCTTTGAGATTCCTGTATTGCCGTGAAAACGGATCGAATGATTTCAAAACCTTTGCCGGTGATCATGCATTTTTTCAATGCCGGCATGATAAGATCGCAGCTATCCCTCTTGTGACCTATAACACATCCGAAAATGAGATCAAAGAGCTTGCTGATAACGGCACATGCATATTCAAGATAAAGATCGGTTCTGATCCCGATCATGACAATGATCTTGATAAAATGCTTACACAGGACAAAAAGCGTTTACAGGAAGTACACTCGATTCTAAAGGGGTACGAGACCAACTATACCGATTGCGGTAAGATAGTGTATTACATTGATGCCAATGGCAGATATGATACGGCAGAAAGGATCAATGAGCTTCTTGATCATGCCAAAAAAATAGATGCTTTTGACAGGATAGTACTGCTTGAAGAACCTTTTGATGAAACAAATCACTGTGATGTTTCATCACTGCCGGTTACTGTTGCAGCCGATGAATCCATACATGACACCGATGATGCTGTCTTACGCATCAAATTGGGATATAAGGCGTTCGCACTGAAACCGATCGCAAAAACAGTGACCAGAACAGTGGAAATAGCCGATATAGCATATGAACACGGTATAGCATGTTTCTGCGCTGATCTTACGGTCACGCCATTGCTCGTGGAACTGAATAAGAATTTCGCAGCCAGATTGGGTGTCATACCCGGTATGAAGATAGGGATACTCGAAACCAATGGCGCTCAGAACTATGTGAATTGGGATAAAATGAAAAAGGTGCATCCGCTATATGGAGAAAGGTTCACGACTCCGGCCAACGGCATCTTTTACCTTGATGATATGTTCTACAAAACAGACGGGGGAATATTCCTGGGAGGTAAATGAATCATGTTAGAAATTAAAAGTAAACTTAAAATAGGGGTATTCGGAGGGGCTCGCGGCAGGACCATGATGTCTGTACTTTTTGATCATCCGGATGCACAGCTTGTGGCTGTATGTGATAAGTACCGTCCTCTTCTTGATGAAGTGAAGTTAAAAGCCGGGGAAAAAGGTGTTTCCGTTGCGGTATACGATGATTTCGATGAATTCATAAAACACGACATGGATGCTGTGGTACTGGCAAATTATGCTAACGAACACGGTATCTATGCGATAAAGTGTCTTAATGCAGGAAAGCATGTGTTAAGTGAGGTACTGCCATGTGAGACCTGCGCACAGGCCGTGGAACTGATAGAAGCGGTAGAAAAGACGAAGCTTGTATATGCATACGCGGAAAATTACTGCTATATGCACCATACGTTTGAAATGTGGAAAAAGTATAAAAAAGGTTATATAGGGGAAGTAATGTATGGGGAAGGTGAATATATTCATGACTGCGCATCGATATGGCCTCGGATCACATACGGGCAGAGGGATCACTGGCGTAACTGTATGCATCCGAATTTCTACTGTACCCACAGTCTCGGGCCACTCATCATGATGAGCGGACTTAAGCCAAAGAGCGTAACAGGATTTGAGCTGCCCCGGTCGGTCAGAGATCTGAGTCTCGGGTTTAGCAGTGGGCCGGGTATTGAGATGGTCACAATGGAAAACGGAGCTGTATTTAAAAGCATCCACGGACACTTAAGACGTGAACCTTCAAGCGTTAATTATGTATTATACGGTCAGAAGGGAATGATGGAAAGCGGAAGACAACCTGAATCGAAAAGTTTCAATATGTATGTTGAAGGTGATAAGTACTGTCAGGGGCAATGGGAAAAATATGATCCCGTAAATGAGATAGCATCGGATCTGGTCAGGAACGTCACCTCGCACGGCGGAAGCGATTTTTACGCTACACATTTTTTCATAGAAAAGATACTCGGAAGACCGGACGGAGAGTGGTCGATCGATGTATATCGTGCTGTTGATATGGGCATATGTGGCATACTTGGTTATCGTTCGGTACTGGATAATAGCAGAAAAACAGATATACCGGATTTCCGGAACATTAAAGAGCGCGATAAGTACAGGAATGATAATGCATGCACTACGCCTGAAGTAGCAAAAGAGCAGTTGCTGCCAAAATCATCTTTTGGTGAACCTGAGATACCTGACAGTGTGTATGATGATGTACGTCAATTATGGATGCAAGGAAAAAACGCCGAATAAACGGCGTTTTCTGTAAATCATATGATCATTTATTTATTACTGGCATCCTCTTTGGTTATAGTCTGAGGAAATATAGTTCATGGCATTGCAAAGCTTGTGTATCCAGACAAATGGTCCGACTATTATGCATGTTCCGAGAATTCCCCAACCCCAGAATGTGCTTGCGCTGAAATCATAATTTATACCGCGATGCGCCAGTTCCGCGCCGATACGGTTGCATACCCTATGGTACCAGACAAAAGTACCTATTTCCAATGTTAAAGGCCCGACAATAAACATAAGCAGCCAGAAGTTCATTGTTTTCTTTCCGTCATATCTGCTACTGACGGTGTTTACATCATTTGCGAGTCTTGCAAAGAAGATGAGTGAGTAAATGCCAAAAGTAATGATGCTTAATCCGATAAATTTCCATATACCTCTGTCAGTTTTAAGTTGTCCCGGATACATGATGAATTCCCCCTATTCATATTTTTTATAACACTGTAAAGCAATTTTATCTTACATTTTGAGTATAGTTTGGTTTATAAAAGCTGTCAACAGATTTGTTGGTTATATCTGAATTACACCTGAGTTTATGCGGTTTTTAAGATCGGTTATCTTTTTTTCTATCGTATTGATCACAACGATAAATTCCGTATCGCTTCTGCCTGTGGGATCATCTAGTCCCCAGTCTTCACGGTACCTGTTCGGAACATAAGGGCATGCGACATTGCATCCCATAGTGATCACTATATCGACAGGCGGGATATCTGACAGGAGTTTTGGATGCTGTGACTGTTCCATATCTATATCATATAGCTTTTTTATCAACCTTACCGCATCCTGATCGATATGCTGTTTAGCCTCTGTCCCAGCGCTATAACTTCTAAACACATCAACGGCGAATTTCTTTGCCAATGCTTCCGCTATCTGAGAACGGCAAGAATTATGAACACATATGAAGGCGACTTTTGGTTTGGAATTATTCATTTTTACCCCGTTTCCGTCTTTTTGTAGCTTCCCGTGTCAGGTATAGTATATGAATCCTCCGCCTAACTTCGTAGAAGCATACCATTGCGTGAAATTGATTTTTATGTCTTTTCTGTCATCATAGATCTCAAGATACACATCACCTGTATCCTGGTTTGTTTCCATAGCAATCACTGTGACCCAATGCCATTCATCCAGATCTTTAACTGTACCGTTTGAAAGATTCAGGAACGCTACGGGTGAATCCGCTGATAATCCTGCTGCGATGAAATCCACAATAACAGGTATCAGAGGCCTTGATTCCATATGTTTCGGGATATCAAGGGTGTAGCATTTAAGTTCAGCGTTTATACTCTTGAAATAGTTATTTAAGCCGGTATAAAACTGGCTTACCAGATGCATACCCATATATTTCGGTGTCACATATTTCCAGACAGACTCCATCAGCCTCATAAAATCCGGTTTACTGTCTACGGCTATGTGCGTTTGGATACGTCCTGAACGCTGAAAATACAGAACAATGTTAGATGCCGTACATGGACCGCAGCCTGACATGCGCTGCCATGTCGTCCTGAACCATTCCTGTGAGCACCCATACAGTATATCTCCTGTTATATCTGTCAGCTGAAGCCACTTTGGCTCGTTGATCGAGATCATCATTATAAGTCACCAAATGCTTCCTTTTCTGCAGCAGGAAACCAATGCTTTGTTTTATTGGCTATATTTACGAGTATCAGCATTACCGGAACTTCAGTCAATACACCTACAGTGGTTGCCAGTGCGGCAGGGGAATCCATGCCGAACAAAGCGATAGCTACGGCTACTGCCAGTTCAAAGAAATTCGATGCCCCTATCATACCTGCCGGAGCAGCTATGCTGAAAGGCAGTTTGAGCCATTTGCATGGTATATATGAAATTAAGAATATGAGGAATGTCTGGATTATAAGGGGTACTGCTATCATAAGGATATGTAAAGGATTGCTCAATATGGTTTTACCCTGAAAGGAGAAAAGCAGTACAAGCATCAAAAGCAGGCCGGTTGTGGTGACTCCATCGAATTTGGGGAGGAATTTTTTATCGAAATATTCCACACCTTTCCTTTTGATCACGGACAGTCTTGTGATAATGCCGGCGGAAAGAGGGATTACGACAAAAAGGACCACTGATAAAACCAGCGTATCCCATGGGACCGTTACATCACTTATACCCAAAAGGAATTTTACTATGGGGATGAAAGCTACAAGTATGATCAGATCATTCGTTGCGACCTGGACGACAGTATATGCAGGGTTACCTTTTGTAAGAGTGCTCCATACAAAAACCATTGCGGTACAAGGCGCAGCACCAAGCAGGACTGCTCCTGCAAGATATTGTTTGGCAAGGTCGGGAGTTATATAGTTCGAAAAAACAAAATACAGGAAAAAGTATGCGATCGCATACATTGTGAAAGGTTTTATGATCCAGTTTGCGATCCATGTTACAAACAGGCCTTTAGGATTTTTCCGTACATTTTTAAGGCTTTGAAAATCGACTTTCATCATCATCGGATAGATCATTACCCAAATCAGTATCGCAGTTGGGATGGATACATTTGCATATTCGAATTTACCCAGTAAATTCGGTATTCCAGGTATGAATCTTCCGATCAGAACACCTGCCGCCATACAAAGTATGACCCACAATGTTAAATACTTTTGAAAAAAACCTATACCGCTGTTCTTTTTATCAGTCATATTCCTTTACCGCATATGCAATTTTCCTTTTTTGCTGTGATATTGTCAAGAAATTTCTTTACTCTTTCCACACCGGCAGGATCAAGGAAATAATAAGTCCATTTACCTTTGTCCCTGGCTTTTACCAGACCGCTGCCGCATAAAAGCTTCATGTGATGAGACAGTGTGGATTGTGTAAAACTGAACTTTTCCAATATGCTGCAGGCACATAGCTCCCCACACGAAAGCATATCTATTATCAATGCACGTTTTGCATCTCCAAGCACTTTGAACATATTTATTTCGTTATTATAATCAGCCAATGTGCTACCTCATATTTAAAAACTTCAATATGAGACCATGTTATCATCATATTGAATAATGTCAATATGAGAACAAAACTTCTTTATTGGTACCGTAGAATATATCATTGTGATCACAGATGAGCCTGCAGAATCTTTCAAATCTGCTCCAGTCGTCTCTGATATCGAATTCATATGAATGCCCCCAGATATAAAGTATCTGCGGGCTGTCAGCTTTCATGTCAATAAATTTCTTACCAAGTTCAAACATCATATCCATTTCATCATGATGATATGCAGTAGGATTAAAGCGGAACAGGTCATCCTGAAGATCAAAGCTGTGACTTGATGTTATGGTTCTTGCGTATCGTATCTTCGTGCAGTTTCTGATAATATCCGCAACATGCCGGTTATTATTTGTTCCGCCGCATGGATATGCCATGCCGATCACCTCATATCCCACAAGAGCGGAAAGATTGATCCTGTCCTGTTCCACCTGTCTGATGATCTCTTCATCGTCTATCGTAGTAAGATTAGGGTGTGTCAGCGTGTGTACCGCGACTTCATGGCCTTCATATATTTTTTTTATATCCAACGGTGAATTCTTGATATGATTTATACGCCTGTTTTCTCTGATGAGATATCCGTCCTGTCCCAGCAATTCAGAATTTAAGTTGAAAGTTGCTTTTAACCTGTATTTATTAAATATATCTATCAGTCTGATATCCTGTTTAACTCCGTCGTCATAACTGAATGTCACTGCTTTCATTTTTTTATTAAACATATGCTCTCCATCAGGTTAACAGATCACGTAAACCATCTGTGATCTCGCTTATTTTTTCCTTTTTAAGTGTGTAATAAAGACGCACGCCGCTTTTTTCGACCGTGACCAATTGCCTTGTTATTAGTTCACCCATATGATGCGAGATGGTTGCAGAAGTAAGCCCGGTAAGATCCATAAGCTCGCGTGCGTATTTTTTACCGCTTTTAAGCGAAATGAGTATATCCATCCTGTTTGTATCGCTTATAGCCTTAAGATCATTCACCAGATCAGCCGTATGATT
>JBAYNV010000096.1:0-8268 GCA_041678685.1 Clostridia bacterium | reverse complement strand
TATACCACCGGAAGTTCGGCTGAGACGTTCCTTCTGACCGAAGAAGAACGCATGAAAACCCTTGAAGTTGCAGCTAAGGAAGCAGACGGCAAAATGATCGTCGCGCATGTCGGAGCACCAGGAACAGCCCTTGCCATAATGTATGCGAAACATGCAAAAAGCCTGAATGCTGATGCGCTTGCATCAGTACCCCCTTTCTATTATGCACATGCAGCTAAGGAGATAAAACAGTATTATACAGATATAGCTGATGCCGCAGGATTACCCATTATGATATACAATATGCCCGGAGCAACAGGAGTGGACATGGCAGCCGAACAGCTTATAGATCTTCTTTCGGATGACAGGATATATGCCATGAAATATACTGCACCTAATTATTTCATCCTAAACAGAGTCATAACGGCTGCGAAGAAATTCGTATACAGCGGAATGGATGAGTGCTTCGCTTATGCATTGATGGCAGGTGCAAAAGGTGCCATAGGAACATCAATGAACTTTTATCCTCAGGCATTCGTTCAGATAAAGGCTGCATTCGATAAGGGGGACATACAGAAAGCCCAGGAACTGCAGACCAAACTGAATAATATAATAAAACCGATAATTGACATGAAGACCATAGCGTCGATGAAGTACTGTTCAAAGATTGTAGGCGTGGATTGCGGAGAAGCACGAAAACCTTTCAGGCAGCTTACCGAAGACGACAGGAAAAAACTGGAAAGAGCGATAGAAAATAATGCGTTCTAGAAGAAAAAGCAGAAAAAAGAGATTCTGGGCACTTAAAGCATTAGCATTGATCATATTGCTTGGAGTAATGCTCTTCATATCGATACAACTCTATATCAATATATATGCTTATCCTAATATTATCAAAACCATAAATGGTTTTGAGAATATAAAGAAACCTGAGGCCATACTGGTGCTCGGAGCGGGAATAAAAAACGGTATCCCGACGCCTGTGCTTGAAGACAGGCTCGATCATGCATATGAACTGTACGAATATTACGGTGAAAACATATCCATACTCGTTTCGGGTGATAACGGTTCGATATATTACAACGAAACCAAGGCGATGTATGACTACCTTATAGGTCTTGGAGTAAAGGAAGACCATATATTCTGCGATTATGCGGGATTCGATACGTATGACAGCATGTACAGGGCAAGGGATGTATTCGGTCTTAAAAGCCTGATCGTCTGCACGCAGCAATACCACATATATAGGTCAATATATATAGCGGGAAAGCTGGGGCTCGACGCATACGGATATCCCGCGGAAAACAAGGAGATCTATCCGATGCTGTATAATTATGCCCGCGAGAGCCTCGCAAAAGTGAAAGCCATAATCGATACAGATATAACAAAAAGGCTTCCCAAGTATCTTGGAGATCCTGTACCGGTAACGATATTCGAATAACATACCATATATTTAAAGAGAGGTGATCCCATATGAGCAAGGACTGGCGTAACATCCGAAACGGAAAACCGATTCCCAGGGAGCAGTATACCGATCAGCCGTATGTGGCAGTGGCTGATGACGGCACATGGGTATGCGTTCTTACGACGGCATCAGGGCACGAAGGCTCAGCCGGAGAACATATAGGGATCACAAGAAGCAAGGATATGGGCGAGAGCTGGACACCGCTGTATTTTTTGGAGGCATCCGATACTCCCGAATCGGCATACGGAGTGCTTTTAAAAATCCCAAACGGTCGCATATACTGTTTCTATAACTTCAATAAGGATAATGTAAGGGAAGTGATATGCCGTAGCGAGCATCTTAATCACAGAGTGGATATGCAGGGATATCTTGTGTTCCGTTACAGCGATGACTGCGGGGTAACATGGTCGGACAGGTATGAAATACCGGTAAGAGAGTCAAAGATCGACAGGGAAAACCCCTATGGCGGAAAGCTTAGGATGTTCTGGACTGTAAGCAAACCGTTCATAAGGCAGGGAACCGGATATGTGGTCATACACAAGATAGGCGATATGCTTACGATATCCGAAGGATGGATGGTCGCCTGTGAGAATATATGCACTGAAACGGATCCAAAGAAGCTCAGATGGCAGACGCTGCCTGACTCGGATGTCGGCCTGATCACCCCTTTTGGAGGCGGGCTCATAGCAGAGGAACAAAGCATGTGCGTCCTGAGCGATGGCAGCATCTACTGCGTATACCGTTCTATAGACGGGCACCCGGTGGATTGCTACAGCCGTGACGGAGGGCATACATGGGAGCAGCCTAAGTACAAACAGTATGATGACTTAAGGTTATTCCGCCATCCGCGTGCCGCAAACTTTGTCTGGAAATGTGAAAATGGCAGATACCTGTATTGGTATCACAATAACGGCGGCAGGACTTATGTAAACAGAAACCCCGTATTCGTAAGCATGGGAATAGAAGGCGATTCAGAAAAAGGGAAGTATATACGCTGGTCACAGCCTGAAATACTTCTATACGATGATGATCCGCATATAAGGATGAGTTATCCCGATCTTATACAGGATAAAGGAAGGTTTTTCATAACTGAAACACAGAAAGTCGATGCAAGGGTGCATGAAATACCAAAGGTTTTCGTAGATAAGCTCTGGGAACAGTTCGATATAGATGAAAAATGCGACAGGGAGCTTGTCGGAGAGTCTGTTGGAGATACTTACATGGTCATGCCGAAGCTTCAGATGCTGTCTATGGCCGACAGCAGCCTATCGGCTTTTGCGACTGTAAACAAAGAAACGGGATTCACTCTGGAATTCTGGCTCCATATGGAAGACAGGAACCAGATACTGTTCGACAGCAGGAAAGACGGTAAAGGCATACTTGTAGAAGAGATGAAATACGGAACGGTGCGCATATTCATAAACGACGGCCTTAGTGAAGCTTCATGGACCTGTGATGAGGGGATGCTAAAAGGCGAGGGGATACATCATATAGCGATAATAGCCGATGGCGCGGCAAGGATCATCTCATACATCATTGACGGTAAATACAATGACGGAGGCACGCAAAGAGAATTTGGTTTCGGAAGGTTCAGCCCGTACTTCAGAGACGTGAACGGGAACGATACCGCTGTCATAAGCAGGTCCGTGAGAAGGCTTAGGATATATGGGACCGCGCTGATGACGACGGAAGTAATAGGGAACGGAAGATACTTTGGCAAATTCATGAAATGAACATATATTATTGATATAATAGGACCTGAAATATGAAATATCCGGAGGGAAAAATGAAATATCCTATAGACATAAAGGAAAAAAGGATCATCAACGGGCTGGCACAGACGATACATATAATCGGAACAAAGGAAAGCAATCCGGTCGTTCTGTTCATACACGGAGGTCCCGGTGTCGTTGACAGGCACAGTGTGATTGCCCACCTTGGGAAGTTCACGACAGATATCACTATCGTCACATGGGATCAGAGGGGAACAGGCGGAAGCTATAAAGGCGTGAAGAAGGAAGACATGACCTCGCGCCAGATAGTTAAAGATGCAAAGGAAATGGTCAGTTACCTGTGCGGACGCTTCAAAAAAGACAAGATATATATACAGGGACATTCCTGGGGTTCATGCGTCGGCACATTGCTCGCAAGCAAATATCCCGAAAGGATCAAGGCATATTTCGGACAGGGACAGCTTGTCAACGGTGTAAAGAATGAAGAGCTCTGTTACGATTTTACAATGGAAAAGGCAAAGGAAGCCAAAAACAGTAAGGATATAGCCATATTGGAGAAGATAGGAAGACCGGTAAAAGGACTGTATAAGGATGACTTCTATAAAGGCCTCATAGCACAGAGAAATCTTATGATGAAGTATGGCGGGGGAATAAAGGGTGGCTCATCCATGTGGAAAAGCCAGGTAAAACCCATACTTTTCTCAGGCGAATACACGTTAAAAGAAATAGCCGGTATTATAAAAGGGTACAGTTTTACTTTAAAATGCATGTGGCCGGATGTGGTAAAGATCGATTTTACAAAGAACTGCAGAAAATTCGATATACCTATGTTCTATTTTCTCGGCACGCAGGATTACAATACCCCGATAGCCCTTTCCAAGGAGTATGTGGAAAAAGTGGAAGCTCCGGTAAAGGAACTCGTATGGTTTTTGGAGTCGGCGCACAGTCCTATAGCCGAGGAACCGGAAAAATTCGGTAAATGCCTTGTGGAAAAGATCAAACAGATAGAGGGATAACGGAGGATAAATGGATAAAAAGCATATCATCTCAGTGCTTGTGGAGAATAAGGCAGGGGTCTTAACAAAAGTAACAGGCCTGTTCGCAAGAAGAGGATATAACATAGATAGCCTCGCAGTGGGAGAAACAGCAAAAAGCGATACGAGCAGGATAACAGTCATAGTATCCGGAGACGATCATATAGTGGATCAGATATGCAAGCAGCTCGAAAAGCTTATAAATGTCATAACTGTCAGGGTACTTGATGATTATGAATGCGTCGGAAGAGAGCTCGTTTTCATAAAGGTAAAAGCGGCTTCGGCAAGGAGATCGGAAATAATACAGTTCGTTGACATATTCAGAGCCAATGTTATAGATGTGTCAGCAAAGACCATGACGATAGAAATAAGCGGAGACAGTGACAAGATCAATGCTCTTAAAGGACTGCTTGAACCGTTCGGCATATTAGAGATAGTAAGGACGGGAATGATAGCGGTCCAAAGAGGTATAGCCTGCGTAGAAGGCACGGAAGAGAAAAAGCAGATATCATGGTGATATACGGTAAGATAGTAAAAGCGAATATGACACTAAGGGAAGTCAAAGCCGAAAATACGGATGCATCCAAAACTTTTGCTGAAAAGCTTTCGTTATGCCTCATATCCATATGCAGACAGCTGGACATACAGGTCCCCATATGGCTCGGTAAAAACACAAAGGAACTTGCGAATTACAGGAAGACTTTTTTCACCGACGAGCAGTTTCTGGAAAAAGTATATTTTGACAGATTTGAAATTGAGATGAAGAGGTAATGAACAGATGAAGAACGGAAAAGTTATAAAATACACGGCGTTATTCCTTATAGCGATCCTTGTCATGGGGATGCTTACAGGCTGTAACATAGATCTGAGCGATGAGGTATTCACTGTAGGCACAAAGCTTATCGGGAGCAAAACGCTGAAATACAGAATAACGAATGAAGAAGAGGATATAGACGGCATAGTGACATTCAAATATGTTTCCGATGAGGAGACAGGGCTCACAAAGATGCAGAGCTATGCTGATTTTGAAACATTTGACTATAAAGCCGAAGTCATATTCGATACAGAAACATTAATACCTGTTTCATCATATAAAGGTAATGGCTATTTTGACGGATCCGCTGAAGACTGGTCGGTCACATCGCAATACGGTGCAGAAACTGTGGAAATAAGCGCGACACAGGAAGAGGAGAACGCAGGTAAAAGCGTAAAAGTCCCGGCACAGTATATAGACAACGAAATGATCAATCTTACCCTTGGATGTATAGAGCTGTCCGAAGGGGCAATGGTGGATATAAACGTACTGATAAGCGAAAGCGCTATGTTTGCTCCGTATACGATAACAAATACCGGGAAAGAGACGTTAACGATAGGTGAAAACTCATATGAATGCGTCAAATACACGGCAAAGTATGCAGGTTTTTCATTGTTTACGGCAAAGGTAGCCACATTGTGGTTTACGGATGACGACTCAAGGATGCTTGTAAGATATGAGAACAACAACCAGATAATGGAGTTTCTGGAAGTAACGGTTGATGAAGACGTGACCGCATGGCTGTTTGAGAAATAGTGGATATGATGGATCATAATGATTTCCTGGAATTTCTTCATATAATAGAAAAAATGAAATGCAACTGCAGGCATTCCATGACATCCACCGGAAGACCTGAAAGTGTTGCGGAACACAGTTACAGGCTGGTCGTTATGGCATATCTGCTGAAAGACGAGATAAAGGAAGCGGATATGGACAGGGTGATCGAAATGTGCCTTGTGCATGATTTCGGGGAAGCCATAACCGGTGACATACCGTCATTTAATAAAACAGCAAAAGATGACATCAAAGAATTAAGCGAAGTGGACAGGTTTTTGGATACGCTTCCGGGAAAACAAAGCGCTCATATAAAAGAACTGTTCAGGGAAATGAGCAGGATGGATACCATGGAAGCAAAAGCATTCAAAGCTCTGGATAAAATGGAAGCCGTCATACAGCATAATGAAGCGGACATATCGACATGGTTACCTTTGGAATACAGTCTCCAGCAGACTTATGGGATCGAAGAAGCGGAGAACTTCGGATATCTTAAGACTCTCAGGGGAAAAGTGCTTGAGGTAACAAAAGAAAAAATTAAGAAAGCATAATTGTTTATTGACAATTAATAGTAGTATTGTACAATAGCATCCTAAGGAGGGTGCTATGTATTTTAAGTGCAGAAAACTGATCATATCAGTGATCATCACTGTCCTGCTGGTTATTTCACTACCGTGCTCAGCGGGACAGGTGAGCAGATTCACGGATGTGACAGGTGAAGACTGGTTCTTTGATGAGGTAATGGAGTTATACGGAAAAGGCATAATAAACGGATATGACGATGAAACATACAGGCCATATTCCTACGTCAAAACAGATGAATTCATAAAACTGACAGTGACAGCTTTGGGCTATACCGTAAGCAATGCAGAGGGATACTGGGCATCGGGATACATAGAAAAAGCAAATACATTGGGTCTTCTAAACGGTCTGGACGTTACGGATTACACAAAACCCATCACAAGAGGAGAAGCCGCCATAATAATAGCAAATGCGGTAAAAGCCAGAGGAGAGGAAGACAGCCCGTATAACGGCATGTATCCGTTCGATCTTGGAGCATATACTCCTGTCAAATACCTGTCTGCCATAAAAAAAGGATTTGAAAAAGGGATAATAACCGGTTATGAGGACTTCACTTACAGATACAGTGAAAATATTTTAAGAAGCGAATGCTCGGCGCTCATCATCCGCCTCATATCTCCTTTGGAAAGAATGACAGATCACGCAAAGCAGTATGAGGGCATATTGTTAAACGCAAGTGAAAAGATAACTTATGTGAATGTGACCGATGATGAAATAAATACAGTCATTAAAAATACTGTCAATGAGATAAAAGACAGAACGGGAGTGACTTTTGTAGAGAAGAAAGTATACGAGACGAAGACCGTATATGAGATACAGTACTATAAATCGCTTCCCTATTCCGGAAATCCCGCATACAGCATGTTCATATTCCGGTTCTTTGACGGAGAGACAGGATATCCAGAAACACAGTGGGGATACGACACCATGTTTTTAAAAGTGGAGATCAGGGCTTTGGACTGGCAGGATGAAATACCCCTTTCGTTCTATAAAAGCAAGATAAAAAATGCTTTATGCTGCGCGCTGTTTGGTAACAGTCCACAGCCTGTCTCCGACTATATGGTGGAATGGTATGACAGTATAAGGAACATGAAAACAGAAAAGGCATATAACATAACGGAAGATAACAGCAACGATACTCTAAGGTATGTCTTTTTTACGATGCAGAACACTGTCTGTAATTACACATTCTCGTACAGATAGAGATATCGGATGTTATAACGATCATATTTATTGATCAAAGGAGAGAGGATGAAAAAAAGCACCCTTAGTTTTCTGTCAGCATTGCTCTGCATTTGCATATGTCTTGATGTATATGCATATTGTGATACATACTCATCGACCGGAAAGCATATGAACTCACCGTATACTTCACCCGTCCATACATCATCAGGACATGCCACAGGCTATAGATGCCAGGACTGCGATCTTCTGACTGTGACCGGATATACAACGCTGTCTACCTGCTGCCAATGCACCGGAAAGCATTCGTATTATACATCTTCATATGGTGCGCACACCGCAGCAGGGCATAAAGTTACCCTTGTATGCAGCGTCTGCGGATATAGTCATGTTTACTATACATCGGATCAAAGCTGCTGCGACTGCGTAGGCCATACTGCAGCGTCATATTATTCATATATATCAGAAGCGCATACTGAAGGTCTTGGGCACTATTGCTACAAGCTATGCGTTGAATGCGGTAAAATTGCTGAAACAGGCTATAAAGCCGTCTCTGACTGCTGCGAATGCACCGGCCGCCATTCATATGTTACAGATTACTCTGCTGATCATACCTCATTGGGGCATCTTGTTACCACTACCTGTACTACATGCAGCTATTCATCCTCATATTACCGGTATGATGAAGGATGCTGTTACTGTTACGGG
>JBAYNV010000095.1:0-8357 GCA_041678685.1 Clostridia bacterium | reverse complement strand
GTAGTAAAATCGACATGTCTAACATAATAGGCCTCTCCTTAATGTTTAGTTTTGCTGACAGACATTATACCAAACGGAGAGGTCTTTCATTTACCTATTTTCCTACAATAAAATTACACTATGTTAAACTAGTAATATATAGGCATGTTCAACCCGGTATATTCCCATACTTCCACCATTTAGGGAACAGCGCCTTGTATTTAGCGGTACCGAACCTGCTGTCGATGAGTATGACGAATCCCTTATCCTCTTCCGTCCGTATCACTCTTCCCGCTGCCTGGAGCACTCTGTTGATCCCCGGATATGTATACGCGTAATCAAATCCGCTCATTTCATTTTTATCAAAATATTGCTTTATAAGCTCACGCTCACCGCATACCATAGGTAATCCGGGACCTATGACAGCCGCTCCGGAAAGCTTGTCGCCAACAAGATCGATGCCTTCCCCGAACAGTCCGCCCATGACCGCAAAAGCGACCAGCGTTTTGCCTCCGAACTCATCAAACCTGTCAAGGAACAGGCCTCTGTCTATATCGTCCATACGTGACTGCTGTTCCATGACTTCGGCTTCAGGGAATATCTCCCTGAATATGCAGGATACTTTCCTCATATAGTCATATGAAGGAAAAAACGCCATGTAGTTGCCTACTTTTTTGGAAAATTCCTTTTTGAGGATCTGCGCTATCTTTGTATAGCTGAATTCCCTGTCTTTGTATTTTGTGGATATGTCTGTGACAAGCCTGACCGTGAAATTCTCTCTCGGAAAAGGTGACTCCAGTGACAGGAAACAGTCCATCTCCGGGTCTCCTCCCAGAAGATCCATATAATATTTGGAAGGTTCCAAAGTGGCGCTGAAAAGCACAGAGGATCTTCCTTTATCCAGCCCGTCTTTTAAAAGATAAGATGGGTCAAGGCACATGAGTTTTATCTCCAGTTCCTTGCCGCTTGAGATATAGAAGGTCGCGTACCGCTTATCATAAAATTCAGAGACTTTCGCGAAAAACATGAAATTGAACAGCCCGTCAAGATACTTCTGTTTGTCATCGTCCTTAAGTTCCTCCGTATCGCATGTCTGCATGGCAAACAGGGCTTTTTGCACTTTTTCCACTAATCCTTCAGGCAGCTCCTCCTGTGTTATGAAGCCTTCATTCATCGTACTGAACTGTTCCTTTTCCAATACCTTCATTTCTGATTGCACTGCATTTATGCATTTTTTGAGCCCTTTCCATTCCTTCTTTACTGCTCCCTTTAGCAACCTTACATCCTCCGTTTTAAGGGAACAGGAAAACATTTCGCGCCCTCTGTCTACAAGATTATGCGCTTCGTCTATCAGGAATGAGAACCTCACATCCGAATCACCGTCAAAGAATCTCTGCAGTTTGATCCTCGGATCAAAAAGATAGTTATAGTCGCATATGATCAGGTCGCAGTATAACGCAAGATCCAGGCTCAGTTCGAACGGGCATATCTCATATCTGTTTGCATACTGATCAATGACATCCCTGTCAAAAAACTGTTCCTGTAAAGCATCTTTCAGCGCAGGCCTTGCCTTTTGATAATATTCCTTTGCCCTGCCGCATCTTTCGGGATCACAGTCCCTCTTTTCGAAAGGGCATACTTTGTCTTTTGCCGTTATGCATACCGTCCGAAGATTCAGGCCTTCTTTTTCCAGCTTTTTGTATGCATCGACAGCGGCTTTGGCAGTCACGCCTTTTGCCGTAAGATACATTATCTTATCGGTCAGACCTGCTGCCAGAGCCTTTATAGCTGGGAACAATACCCCCATAGTTTTACCTATGCCCGTGGGAGCCTGAGCGAACAGATTCACTCCGTCATTTATACAGTTATATACCTCGCTCATCAGCTTCTTCTGCCCGATACGGAAATCGGTAAAAGGAAAATCCAGTTTTTCTATGCTCTGATCGCGTATCATCTGCCATTTTCTGATACCTGTGAGCCAGTTAAGGTATTTATATGCAAGCTCGTTATACAGCTTGCCTAGTTCTTCGATCCCAAACGGATATTCAAATATCACTTCGTCGAAATCTTCTCTGTTTACATATACCAGCCGTATGCTTATGGACTTAAGCTCTTTTGCGAGCATATACAGATAGGCGTAACACTGGGCCTGCCCGAGATGGTGCGGATGATCTGCAGGTTTTATATCGTTGATATCCCTGACAGTCGTTTTTATTTCATACAGGTATGTTCTGTTTATATCGTCTTCCGTGATACTGAGTATCCCGTCTATCCTGCCGGTGATCGCCATTATGATCTCTTCGTTCGATATCTCGTGGTATACATATACTTCCTTTAGGAACTGTTCCTTGCCATGGATCTTTATCATTTCCTTCTGGAAATGTACATGAGTGAGCGTGCCGTCAAGGCCGGAGTCCTTTATGAACATCCCGCCCCTTGCTTCAATATCACCCTTATTCATGGAATAATCCACTATGTCTCTTACTGATACGTTTATCTTTTTCTGCATATAAACAAACACCTGCTCATATTATACACGAACAGGTGTTTTATGTACATAAACTAATGTGTTACCTATCTGTGAGAAATAGCTGTAAGGTAAGCAGTTAATTGTAAACATTTTATGAACATACTTGAAAAACCGATTTTGTGGGCTATACTGATCTTACAAATACTAACATTTATATTTATCAGGCAGTTATTTACGATCATAAATAACTGGAGGAAGTAAATATGGCCAGATCAATGTCAGGAACAGAACGCAGGACATACTGTGCATTAAAGTATGATTAAATATACTCTTATGAAGAAAAGGAAAAAATGAAACAATTAAAGAACCTCACGTTATTTATGTTTATATTGATTTGTTTACTATTGCTATCCTCATGCGATGAAATTACTGAAACTGTCAGCCCCGGCAATTCCCAGATCGTTGAATCCGAGTCACCAGGCATAGAATCAAGCCCTCTTGTTTCACCTTCTGCTTCAATAGAGCCCAGCCAGACTGCTGAACCGTCACAGAGTATAGAACCTTCTCCTACCTATACACCGACTCCTACGCCTGCCAGACTGGATACTTATACAAAGTCTGAATATTTTACTTTTGATGAAACGACAGGTACTATAACCGGATATAACACTAATGGAGGGATATATGTAAGCATCCCTGACAAGATAAACGGAGTAAAAGTTGAAAGAATAGGCGAATATGCATTTGCACAGAAGGATCTGTACGGGATCATTATACCCGATGGGGTTATTGAAATACAAAAAGGAGCATTCTATTATTGCTTTCTTGAAGAAGCTGAAATACCAAAAAGCATAAGGATAATAGGTGAAAAAGCGTTTTGGGTGAACAATCTTGTAAGCATTGATCTACCCGAAGGACTGGCATATTTAGGAGAGGGAGCGTTTACAGGTAATCAACTTACTGAAATAACCATACCAACATCATTATCCGAAATCAATGAAAAGACTTTCGCATCGAATGATATTTCTTCTGTTATTATCCCTGACAGCATAAATTATATCGGTGATTATGCTTTTTGGCAGAATAGCTTAATATCGGTGACCTTACCATCAAGTCTAAAAACGATTAATACAGGAGCTTTCAGAGAAAACAAACTGACTTATTTAGTTATTCCGGAATCGGTCGAAAATATTGAAGGGTATGCTTTTTATGAAAATGCTATAGAGGATATTGTAATACCGAACAAAGCGGTATCGATAGGTGAATATGCTTTTTCACATAATCAGATAAAGAGTATTTCTATAGGAGCATCACTGGAAAGTATTGGTATTAGTGCTTTTGGTAATAATCTTATTGCTGAATTATCAATACCGGACAGTATTATGCTTATTGAAGATTCAGCTTTTTCCAGGAATAAAATAAATAACTTACATTTAGGAACCGGGATATCGGAAATATGCAGTAGCTGTTTTGAATATAATGAGATAAAAGATTTATATATACCTGATAACATTACGAAAATCAATGGTGACGCATTCCAATTCAATAGTATAGGGACGCTTAGATTGAGCGAAAATGTAGAGATCATTGGCGGGAATTCATTTAAAGATAATGACCTGACTTCTGTGACGATTCCTGACAGCGTTGATATGATAATGGATGACGCATTTATAAATAACAATATAAAATCCATTACAGTTGGAAATGATGCAATGTATATATCAGATAATGCATTTGATAAAATTGACGGCATGAAAGCAATATGCATAAAAGGTTCATATGCTGAGTATTACTTCAATAAGAAAATGGTTGAAGTAACTCATGTACCGGACCGAACCGCTGAAATTATGGTTCCGTATAACAGGCGGAATATCATTTATGAAGATATCTCCTGCTATGTCGAGGAGGAACAATTCTATTTCGCTGAAAACTGGATAAGGGAATACCTCATAAGCAGATATGGAGACAGCTGCATTTTGAAGACATTTGATACTAAAACGGATGATGATATGGAAGACGCATATATATCACCGGATAATACCGTATATATCAGAAACTATATGGTTACTTATGAATATCAGGCAAGATATGGCTTAGCGCAAGGTAACAAAACTATTCAGATGGTGATCATAAAAACAAAAGATGATATGCATTATCTAAGCGGGATAGAAGAAGTATATGTTAACTTCAATGATAAGCAGGTGCTATATACTTATCTTGTTGAAGACTACAGATTCACATATTGGCCTGTTCCTGCCAAAGGTGTTGTATATGCTTCATCGAAAGATGTAGAAATATCTGACTTCTTTTTGCAGATTACCGATGAACCGGAGAATACAGATAAATTCAGATTCACTGATACTGATTACTGTCTGACGGAGTCTGACTTTTCCATATATCTTAAAAATACAAGTACAAATGAAAAAATACTGCTAAAGGGAAAAGATGATATTCTGAATATAAGATATAAAGCCATATGCGCTATCGACAGTGAGAGATATGTTTATGCAAAACTGGGAAATGGCGGATATGAAGGAATATATATACAGAATATAAATGATAACAGTATCGTTAAAGTATATTATCCTGGGTATGACTTCTATATGGTCCCGGTTTATGCGGATAAGGATCTTATTATTATTGCGCATGGTGATGATCATTCATCGAGAGTCGAAGCTTTGTTCAGGATCGATCTGTCTGAGGCTGATACGGGCAAGCTCATAAAGCTCTCAGAAGATACAATACATATGCGTGAAATCGCCATAAGTAATGATAACAGATATATAGCTTATGTTTCATCTACAGTATATTCAGAAGGAGAACACACTCATGGCATAGAATACATCATATCGGACGATCAGGTCTATTATGCAAGAAGTGTAAAAATAATCGACACTGTCACAGGAAAACTTTTAAAGAGCGGAACCATATTCGAAGATGCAAACAGATACAATGATACAGATAACAGGTATATATATGTGAATTTGGAATTCGTGTTCGAAGATAACAACCTATATATGAAGTACAAGGATGTGTCCTTTAAGATAGATATTGCTAAATCATCAGAACCGATGGACAATATCGTACTTATGATAAATGAAGAACCTATAGATGTTGTACCATATCAGGGAGTTTTTCACACTCAGAACGGTCTGTTGGTAAAACAGACCACAAATGAAGATTTAAATAAAATATTATATTCCATAGCTCCAATATCAGGCCAACCAAAGTATACTCCACCTCTTTTAGTTAAATTTACAGAACAGGATGATCAGTTCATAGAGGCATCAGCAAATACGCTGACTTATAAGTTAGATGAGTATAGAGAGTATGAATTTACTTATCACTATGTGCAAAAAGATGGAAAGAAACTGTTTGTTATAAAAAGTGCGGATTACGCTGCCTATAAGATACCAAACAGCGATAATTACATACTTGAAAGAGGATCAATGTTATTCTTTCTTGATATGGAAAAAGAAAAGATGGATCTATATAACGCAAAACAGGTAAGTGGATATTCATATACCGATACAGTTATATACAATGGTAACAAGTATTCTGTGGCTTGGGCTTTAAAACCTTCTTTTAATCCAAGTGGGACAAAGATGCTTTATTACACTGAAAGGTGCTCACAGGATGTAGGTCGCTTATGGGTCAAAGATAACGTTGAAGGAACTGAGAAACCTATTCCAAACACAACAGGCTATAGTGATGTTTTACAATGGATCGATGATGATGTCGTATACTTATGTACGCCATATGAGGTTGTAAAAATAGATGTTGCAAATTATACCAGAGAAACAGTGTATAGCAATAATGGTGAACAGATTGGAGATGTAATCCTCTCATATCCATATATGTTTGTATATGACCTTTTAAACGGAGCGCGTATAATCGATCTGGAAACCCGAGCAGTCAGGGTATATGATGATAGCATGTTCTCATATTATTCATCCGGATACGCGGGTATTGATAACCTGGCTTTTCTGGTATATACAGTAATTGATGAAAATGAAGTTCATAATCGCATAGCAGTCGTGCTTGATCTGGTAACAGGTAGGGACTGCGTAATATCGGTTAATGAAGGTTATCACATTTCTCTGCTTATGCCATATAATGAAGAAAAAGCTATCCTACATGTGCAGATAGGTGATGACATGTATGACATGGTAACCTTTTTTATTGAGTACAGCAGCTTGATTTTTGATTAATAAGAAGTGGAAAACAGTGAAACTTGAAATTATAAATAAGTCTTTATATAGCATTCGGATTATGCACTGACAGCGAGATAGCAGATCAGAAAAATGAAAGACATTACGCATTTCCGAATAATTATAATATACTAAAAATATCCCATATTTATGGACTCTTTTTCGGTTTTATACTACTCAACTGTCAAAGACAGGATCATTACCCACTGATTATTCTTCCTGATCCCAGTTGTGGTATACGTTCTGTACATCGTCAAGATCTTCAAGAAGCTCTATCATTTTCTCCATTGAAGCTACATGGTCAGCATCGATCTTTGCATACATCTTCGGTACCATCTGTATTTCTGCTTCTATGAATTCATAACCCTTTTTCTCAAGATTTTCCCTTACAGCTGAGAAGTCATTCGGGTTGCAGGTTATTTCAAACATGCCTTCTTCATTCTCGAAATCTTCAGCACCGGCATCCAATGCTTCCATCATAAGGGTATCCGGATCGATTTTCCCGTTATCTTCTATGACTATAACGCCTTTTTTGTCGAACATAAACGACACACAGCCTGTGGTGCCCATATTACCGCCGTATTTATCGAAATAGTGACGGACATCAGAAGCTGTCCTGTTTCTGTTTTCGGTCATGGCATCAACTATCACAGCCACGCCGCAGGGTCCGTAACCTTCATATATGATCTGTTCATAGTTTTCCGAAGCGCCTTCTCCGGCTGCTTTCTTCAGACTCTTTGTGATCGTATCGTTTGGTACGTTATTTGCCTTTGCTTTGGCGATAACGTCTCGAAGCCTTGAGTTCGCATTTGGATCCGGTCCGCCTGATCTGATAGCTACGACTAATTCACGCCCTATTTTCGTGAATACCTTGCCTCTTGTTGCATCGGTTTTATCTTTCTTGTGTTTTATGTTCGCCCACTTTGAATGTCCTGACATGTTATTTCTCCAAAAAGATGTTACTTTTCTTTTCTATTTTGCATTTGTTGTTCACCAACTCATATATTCTATCAACTTCGTTATCAACGGTCAAGTGGTCAACTGCTAACTCCAGGTGTACAGAGTCACCAAATACAGTATCTGTTATCACGGACTGTGAAAGCAGCCTTTTTATCTTTTCGTATGATGAGTAATCAGTATCGATGGATAAAACCGTACAAAGTATCCTTCTTACCTTTTCCGCTTCCTTTATACCCATTGAAGCGCTCTTGCTGTAAGCCCTTATAAGCCCTCCGGTCCCTAAAAGTATGCCTCCGAAATATCTTGTGACAACGATGAGTACATTTTCCAGATCATTATGATTTATCACTTCGAGTATCGGCATCCCCGCTGTTCCCTGAGGCTCTCCATCGTCTGAAAACCTCTGGTAAAGAACATCGCCTTCTTTTACGGTGTACGCATATGTATTATGTCTGGCATCGGGGTATTCATTTCTTATTCCGGCGATATCAAGGATCGCCTGTTTCTCAGTATATACTTTTATAACATGACAAATAAATCTGGATCTCTTTTCAATGAATTCCGTCTTTGCATTATGTTTTACCGTGAACCATTCCTTATTTGACGCCGGTTGAGCCAAAGCCGCCTCCCCTGTCGTTTCCTATCTTCGCAACGCTGTCAACTGATTCGAATTCCATTTCGGAAAACTGAGTCAGTATTATCTGGGCGATCCGGTCTCCTTTTCTTATATGATAAGT
>JBAYNV010000094.1:0-8422 GCA_041678685.1 Clostridia bacterium | reverse complement strand
GTGATATAATATCCATGAGAGAAGTCCTTTCTGCTATTTAGTAGATAATCTGAACCTGGAGAGATTCAAATGGGATTTCTCTTTTATTTTATCAATCCCCAAACAAGTTTACACTATCATTTACTGTTAGGGGTTGTCATTTATTTATGGAGCATTTATAATGTATATATATCAGTACTGCGAAATTTAATAATAATGATCATTTCCAAAGATATTGAAGAAGAAAGGGATATGTTTTGAGAATAAAATTTATACTTGTATTGCTTGTAATACTATTTATATTATTTAGAAGTAATGGCAGATTGCACGAAAGTACAGTAAATGGTGCTTCAGACACACAGATAATACCTTATGTTGATGAAGACCAGGATATAAGTATTAAATATCAAACAGTTGACGTAGGAAGCCTGATAAATGTACTGAATACATATTACGAAGGTAAACTGATAAAACCCTTTGGAGTCCATATGATAACAGACTATCCGTTTGAAGAAATAGACAGCAAATATGAGTATAACTCCATAGATAAAATTGGAAATGTACTGTCAACAACAAAATTTATACAGGCAAGAATCGAAGAAGAAGACATGACAGTGAATATCAGTATAATAGAAGATCAGACTTTCGATAATGGAGGGTATATATTTTCCAATACATATAATTTCTATGATGATTATTTTAATAATGAGAACTATACTGTATCGGTTTATAAATATAACAAGAGCTATATAGTGTTTGAGTTTTTTAACATGAATGCAGAATCAAATGATAAGAAAGATTTCATAACGGAATTTGCCAAGTTATTAGAAGAAAATTATGTTGAACGTGAAAAGCTTATATATAACGCAGATGATGAAAATTATACCGTAGAAACATTTCCCATCAGTTCATTAACAGACGGTTTAAATACGTATTATCAGGATAGGATCACGAATTATTTTGAAAGATACACCAAGTCCGAGATACCTTTATATGCAATAGATGAAGAAGATAACAATATTTTAGCAGTGACAAAATATCTGCAGGGAGCTATAAACGACGAAAATGTTAAGATCTCCATTGTTGAGGATAAAACTTTTGATAACAATGGGTTTATTTTTACTACAGATGAAGTAAATAATAACCCGATGATCAGTATATACAGATACAATAACATTTATATAATTTTCGAGTTTTATAATGCCAGTATTTCCGAAGACTTCATGATCGATTCGGCAGATACAGTTTCAGATTTTTCAAGCATAATGGTCGATATATTACGTTAGTAGTAGATAGGATACATTTAGTGTTGTCTAAAAAAGTGTAGCCTGTCCAAAGTAAGAAAGAGTGATTATTTACTATTTACATTTTCGCTAAATATAAAGTATAAGTTTAGCGAAAAAAGAATTATGGTAAACTTATTTTTTCTAAAAGGTTTAGCAGACTGTCTACTACCTGAATCCATGTTATATTTTCATAGAATGAGAAATCTTTCGTATAATTTTGCCAGTTTTTATTCATTACCCCACTGCTTTTAACTTCGTCAAGGATTCTCTTATGATCTTCAATCAAATCGAGAGTATTTCTTTTTATACTTGTAGCCAATAAAGCTTTATGAAGTATTTCGTAATTTATCCTTTCGTCTTCCTGAGTTGAGATGGAATGAATATCATAGAAGTCACGCATTCTAGTATTTGCTGTACCTCTTGAAATAACGGTTTCTATTTTTTCACCAAGCAGTGTTTCCAGATTATATGCTCTTAATGGTATGTTTCTATCTTCGAACATCAATCTGTAATGGTATATTATTGCAGCTGGAGTAATCACATCTGCAGTTGAAAGGTCGATCTTTATAACCTGCTTTAAATTATCCAAACCTGCTTCAAGTATGAAACGGATTCCAGGGTAATCTAAATCTTCCATGATCTCTGCAATTTTCGTAATATGAAATGATACATTATCCGCAACTGGAACTGAAATAATTTCTTCAATTACTCTTTTTGCTTCAGACATTGTGAATAGAAGAGATTGGACTGTAGCATCGATGTCCATTGTGGTTCTTGTTTCCAGACCAATAATAGATGAAACAAGCATACCGCCTTTTAATATGAAATTATCCCGATAATCAGACAAAGAAATACGTTCAAGAAATCGTTCCATTATGTAATTGCGCATCAGAACTTGAGCTTTTATGCTACTACCATTTGATAAGTTTCTGATTTTAGCTTTCAGTTGAGTGGCTGTATTAATCATAGCATTACCTCAGTATATGTCTGTACGATATTCTCAATCCTAAAAAAGGATGCATAACGCATCAGGACCGGTAATTTTTTTCCAGAACTTTTCATATATTTCTTAATGGCTGTCTGATAAACCTGCGGGTCCATATTTTTTCTGATACGGATAATATCACAGACAGTTCTCTCCATGTCATAAACAGTTACTGTATTGCCAAAATTGGTTTTAGCTACACTTCTTCCAATATCAAAATAATTATCTACAGCAGTTACTACTCTGATACCGTTATTTACTAAATGGGAAGCATTGTAACCAAACTTCACTGTTAAAGTGATCTGTGATGGTTCGCGTTCCATGAGCCCGTGAAGAAAGAGTGCTGTCTCATGTGAGAAAACAGCATTACTATTGCGAAGGTGGATTAAATACAGTTGATCAACCCAGGTATCTTCAGAAACATAGATGCCATGTGCTACTTTCTCCATATTAGTTTCTTTAATATATGAATATAGCTGCTGTTTTGAAATTCCTTCATTGATTACTTCAGAAGAAATCAAGTATCCATTTTTTCTGTTCACAATATTTTTAAGTTCAGATGACTTATTCAAATAATCACCACCTTTACGCTAAATATACTATATGTATTTAGCGAGAAAGTCAAGGCATTTACAATAACGGTATAATTTATTATCAATTTAATGGGATGCAATGAAAATATTAATTTATCATATGACATGATATAATTAATATTAAGGAATATTTATTGAAAAGGACAATTATGGATGCAGTATAAAATGCTATGGTTCAATGATTTTATGTTTTAAATTTTAATAGGGATATATATTTGTATATATGCTTTCAGTAAAATAAAAACAGGATCCACATCAATGGGAATATATTAATCATCAGGAGAGGTCAGATGATCAATAAAAAAGAATGGTTCGGTACGGAAAAGGAATTGGATATAGAAGGCCAGCATAATTCGTTGAAGCTTATACATCCCGAGATACTAAATGATCTGGGATCTGATCATCCTGATGCCCAGTGGTTCAAGAATGCAGGATTAGGTCTGTTTCTCATTTGGTGCATTTCGTCTGTTGACGGGCGTATGGATGTGTCATGGGGAATGCTGTCAAGAGGCAAGTTTTACCCGAAAGGTACTTCTATTGAAGAAATAGAAAGAATAGAAGAAAAAGAAGTCACGGATGAAAACTCTAAAATGAGACCTTCTAAGTATTTCGCATTAGCAAAAGATTTCAATGCTAAGCATTATGATGCGGATAAATGGATGGCTTTAGCCCAAGAAGCAGGATTTCAGTATGCAGTTCTTATCACCATACATTGTGACGGTTTCAAGTTATGGCCAAGTAGGTATGACAGCTTTTCTACAAAGGATTATTTAAATGGCCGTGATCTTGTCAGAGAGTTTGCGGACGCATGTAGAAAGTATGGTATAAAGGTAGGCTTCTACTTCACGCCGACTGACTGGCATTTCAATAAAGATCACATGTCTTTCATGCATTACAAGGTTAAAGAAAAGAATCCGGATCTGCCTGAGGTAGATGAAAATTTCATAGAAAGAGAAATGCCATCAGCAGAAGAGATGGAAAAACATAAGAAACTTCACGGTATACAGCACAGGAACCAGTTTCATGAGCTTCTTACCAATTACGGCAAGATAGATGTATTATGGTTTGACGGAGCTGCCACAAAAGGAGAAGTATATCCTTTAGAAGAAGTATATAAATTACAGCCAGGCGTAGTAGTGACAAGCCGTATGCACGGTTATGGGGATTTTAGAAATTGCGAAGTCAAGTTCGCAGATCAAAAGCCCAAGGGCTGGTGGGAATACTGCACTATATGGAGCAAGCGCCTTGCATGGGCATATACTAATGACCCGGTTTACAGGCCGACCAATGATATTATCACGGAACTTATAAAGACCCGTAATTGGGGCGGTAACTATCTTCTAAGTATTGGACCGAAAGCTGATGGCGAATTTCCTGATACAGCAATAAACGGACTGCATGAATTAGCGGGCTGGATGAAAACATACAAAGAAAGCGTTATACAGACTAAGCCTTTATTGGAAAACGAATCAGCTAATGTTTATGCAACTTCCAAAGGGAAAAACAGGTACCTGTTTATCCTGACTGATACTGAAGGACAAATAGAATTAAAAGGGACAGACAAGCCTAAAAAAGTGATCCTTATGAGCAGTGGCAGGGATATTGAATATATATTTAATGACGGATGTGTTTCGGTTGATTCAAATAAGATTCAGAGGATACCGACAGTTGATGCTATAAAAGCGGAGCTATAAAAAAGACAGAAAGGAAAATATCATGGATTTAGCGACAGTTTTCGATTTTAGCCGTAAAGCAGGGGTTTCAGGATTATTCAGCCTGGACTGCAGTGCCGGATATACAGACGGAAGCGAGGGTATCGAAATAACCGATACCTTATCCGGTATCATAGGTCATATGGATGCCAAAGGATTTCAAGTAAACTGCTCGATAGAAAAACGGCATGGCGTGTATATAAGGAAAGACAGATTAACAAATACATCAGACATCCCGATCATACTTTACAGATATTTCAGCCGTTTTACATCGTTAAACAACGATAACGAAGTTTATACACAGTTCAGCTGCTGGACTAATGAAAGCATAGGGAGCTTTAAAAAACTGGATGGCACGATAACCGCTTCCAATCAGGGCATACGCACGACAGCGGGAGGCACTCCCTTTGCCGCGCTTTGGAATTGCAGCAATGAAAGAGGGATCGCCTTCCATCTTATACCGAATTCCGCCTGGAAAATCAGTATATCCAAAAAACCTCTTGCACTATTAAGCAATGCCGCTGTAGTAGAAATGGGTATATCCGATGACAGGTTAAGGCTTCAGATCGAACCGGGTGAAACCATTGAAATGCCAACCATCATATTTTATGATTTTGACAGCAAAACCGACATGGGCTGCACTAAACTCCATAATTATTACAATCATGAGTATCCGAAACGGAAAATGCCGGTCATATACAATACATGGTTTGCAGCGTTTGACGATCTGAACTATGAGTTCATTAAGGCACAGGCTGAAACTGCCGCATCTTTTGGAATCGAGTATTTCGTCATAGATGCCGGATGGTTCGGAGAAAAGGAACCCTGGAGCGATTCGATAGGGGATTGGCGCGAAAAAGAAAAGGGTAGTTTTGGCGGCAGAATGAAGGATCTATCTGATCATATCAGAAGCCTTGGAATGAAGTTCGGCCTATGGATCGAAGCTGAACGCGCGCTTTCTGGCGTTCCGTCAGTAAATAAACATCCTGATTATTTTATAAAAGAGGGTGGCAATTACTTTTTGGATTATGCTGATCCCGATGCAAATGCTTATATAACCGAAATAGTCTGTTCACTTGTGAAAAAGTACGGAGTAGAGTTCATAAAGTTCGATTTTAACGCAGACTGCCTGTATGATAACAGCAATTCGTCATTTTACCGTTATCATGCCGGTCACAGAAAATTTATAAGCAGGCTCAGAGAGGAATTTCCTGATATTTATCTTGAGAACTGCGCTTCCGGCGGCACAAGAATGGATTTTGGACAAAGCACATGCTTTGATGGCGTGTGGTTTAGCGATAACCAGAATCCCTTTATTGATGTAAAAATCATCCGTGAGACAGTCCTTCGCATGCCGCCGTCGGTTATTGAAAGATGGGCAGTGCTGAAAAATGTTGATGGCTTTCCTTCTGTTTACTCAGCGGGCAAGAAAACAGACCGGCTGTTAACTGTAAAAGGCGCGACTTGGCAGGATGCTGAAACAGTACGTGTTGACTATATCAAAGCTTTCTTAACAGGCGGACCGATCGGTATAAGCTGTGATATTACTAAGCTGGTGCCTGAAGTGCAGGAACAGCTGAAAGCATGTATAGAGGATCACAAAAAAATACGCGGCTTCTATGAAAATTGTGTATGCCTTCCGCTTGTCAGAAGTGACAGTTTTACTATATTCCAATACAGCGATGAGGATGAAAAAACCGTAATATTGCAGCTGTTTGAAGAAAAATCGTACCAGAAAGAGCTCGTCGTGTATCCTAAACTGAGAAATAACAAAAAGTATAAGACCGGAAGTGATATTTATACGACAGAACAGCTGACAAAGGACGGTATAAGGATGACATTCAATGAATCAGTAAGGGTCAGCATGGTTGTATTAGAAGAGTGCGATTAAGAGGAGATTTTAGATATATTATATTCATAAAGGCAAAATACACCCTATGAGCATAATATATTAAGAGTATAATATACCCATTAGGGTATAAAACAGCAGTATTTATGAAATTATTACCCTAAGGGGTATAAATATTAACATATGTCTTGACAATCTACCCTATCGGGTGTAATATGCGAGCATGAATAACATTTCTAAGTTTATAAAACAGAAAAGAAAAGAAGCAGGACTGACACAGGAAGAATTTGCTATCCGTTCCGGTCTGGGGCTTCGGTTTATTCGTGAACTGGAACAAGGTAAAGAAACAGTCCGGATGGATAAAGTAAATCAGGCTCTTGCCATGTTCGGCATGGCAGCTGTTCCTGGAAGGAAGGACGAATAGTGGAAGACTCATACAGAACAGCTTATGTATATGTGCATGATGTTTTTGCAGGGATGCTGCGTGAAATAGATACCGGCTATTCATTTCAATATGATAACGAATATCTTAAGGATCCGAAATCTTCTTCTGTAAGCCTGACTCTTCCATTACAGGAAAATATATATTTATCCAAAACTCTTTTTGCTTTCTTTGACGGATTGATTCCGGAAGGATGGCTTCTGCATGTAGTTGTCCATAACTGGAAGATCAGCTCTTCGGATAGCTTTGGTATTCTTTTAGTTGCCTGCAGGGACTGTATCGGAAATGTAAGCATAAGGGAGGTAAAGGAATGAATTGTTTATATTGCGGTAAACCTTTACCTTATCCCGCTTCTTTACAGGAAACATCCTCAACCTGGCATGATAGCTGTGTAAAGAAGTTTTTTTTAACGAACAAACTGCCTGATATTGATATATCAGATAGAGTTTTAGAACAAATAGCGGCTGAAAATGTTATCAAAGGCTTTACTGTCACAGGTGTTCAGAAAAAAATATCCCTGCATCTGACACAGGATAATGATCCGCGTCTGACACTGGTAAATTATCCGATAGGGTATATTCTAAAACCTCAGTCTGCAGAATATATAGCACTTCCGGAAGCAGAGTATCTCGCAATGCAAATGGCGGCAAAAACAGGTATCAAAACAGTTCCATTTGCTATGATACGGATGCAGAAGAATAGTTATGCATATATTACAAGGCGCATTGACCGCATTTTAGCTGACAGAAAAACAAGTCTGTTACAAAAGCTTGCCATGGAAGACTTCTGCCAGTTAAGTGAACGTCTGACAGAAGATAAGTATCGCGGGTCATATGAAAGCTGTGCAAGGATCATATCCAGATATTCAGTAATTCCCGGTCTTGATCTTTCTGAACTTTTTCTTCGGATCGTATTTTCCTATGTTATAGGAAATTCTGATATGCATCTGAAAAACTTCTCTCTGATCGAAACTGCTCCATACAGCCAGCAATATGCTCTGTCAGATGCTTATGATATTCTGCCTGTAAATGTTGTATCACCTGAAGATGAGGAACAGTTTGCGCTTACCTTGAATGGAAAAAAACGAAATATTAAAAGGAATGATTTCCTCATATTTGCAGAAAATTGCAATATACCTCAGAAGTCAGCAGAGAAGATGATAAATAAAGTTGCTTCCCTTCAGCCTTTGTATATTTCAATGTGCCACGATTCTTATTTGCCTGAAGACATGAAGAAAACCTTTGAAATGCTCATTGTTGAAAGAGTATCGATTCTTCTTAAGTAGGGAAAATTGAACTAATGAGATTTTATTGCATCAATTAAGCAAAACGATTTATAATTACACTTACGATACAATTGTTAGGCGAACATCGAAATTAGAAATGAAGTGTAACCTACCTACTATACACAATTCTGTAACAATGTGCGGTATATAAAATGCTTTTTTTATAATCAGTAAAGTGAAAACTTAAATTCCAGTATTAACATGCAGAACCGGATTTTAGTCTTGCACATAATTCCATATTGTTTCATATGCCATATTTGTGTATATTTTTCTTTTCCGGGGATGTTCTGC
>JBAYNV010000093.1:0-8461 GCA_041678685.1 Clostridia bacterium | reverse complement strand
GACGGTTATAGAAGCGGATACTGCAGTAGATGATGTAAAGGATGTGCCTGTTCCACCTGCAACTGTGTTCCAGCTGGAAAAAGCATAGCCAGTTTTGGTTGGCGGAGTAGGAACGGTCACAGTTTCACCGGCATTGATCCCGGTTATGGCTGCTACTGCACTTCCACCCTGGCTATCAAAGGTTACTGTGTAGGTTGCCGGTAAAGTATTTTCAATAGTATTTATATCTAGTGTGACTGCACCGTTTATAGCTAACAATTGTCCATCTACTGTCACACCGGTATTCGCTGTGATAGACGTCAATGCAAAAATGTGACCTGCGAATTCTGTGTTTATTCCCAGAGTTGCTGAACTTCCTACCTGCCAATATACCCAGCAGGACTGGGCTTCGTTGATAAGGTTGACAATAGCGGATGTTGCTGTGGTGAGTGTGCTGTCAATTTTGAATATAAAGACTGCTCCGGGGTCTCCCTGCGCATCGAGGGTCAGAGTTCCTGTCAACTGTGCTGATGTGTCAAAAGAATAGACACCCGTCGTAAGAGTCATCCCACCAAGATCCTGACCTGTCAGGTCAGTTGTGGTTACCCGACTTGCGGCATCGTTGTAGGCAAGTGTCAGATCTGCCTGTGCCTGGCTCGCAACAGCATCTGTCAGGTGCATTGTTCCGGTAAATGTTCCGGGCAGGAACCCTGTAATAGAAGTACCTGGATATACCCCTATATCCCCGCCGGCACTTCCACTGATCGTGGTATCACCAGTATTTGTAATTGTTGAACCGGCTAAAACCGCAAAATCAGAGACTGTTTTAAGGTCGACTTTCATAGGAGATGCTGCTCTTACAGGTAGTGCAGACATAACTATTATCAGTATCATTAATAATGACATAAATCGTATCTTTTTTAGCGCTTTCATTGGTAAAAAATATTTCTTCATGTATTATTATCTAAATCCACAGTACTCCTTCCTATTTTCTTCGTTTCAGTGTTTATACAATTTCTCTAGCTTTCATATATATAGATATTGATTCACATTAACCATTCTGCATAAAGCAATGTGATTCTATTTACATCTTATACGAATATTAATAATTTGTCAATTAATTATCCGTATATTTAATGGTACGAATTATATAATAATTTATATAATACTTTGCGTTGAGAAGTATAAGTAACATGAATGGGAACAGAAGAAGATAAAGTACTGAAACACAAAATCGTGTTCCATCCCTTAATGTATAGCGATCAACTATATATTTATTATAACGATATCTATAATAGCAGTTTATTTATGTTGTTTATTAAATTCACCCTCATGAAGTTTTCATTATAGCGTCAGTGAACGCTTTACCTGTCAAGTTCTTATGATCTATCCTTCGGCTTACCATATAATTCTGTTACATCAACACCTGTAATCTGCTTAAAGACAGCTGTCTGCTCAATGTCGATCTCCGCCCCGGCGCCATCTTTTCGAAACTTATCTAAAGCCCCCTGCATAACAGCAAACTGATGCTTCCCCAGCCGGTATTTGCGCAAAACCAGCAGCATAGCCACAATAAATATCGCTGGGATAATGCAAAACAACACTTTGATCCCTATGATCGTCAGCGGTTCAATATTGCCTGCGCTTACGGCTGCGTCGCTGTAACGAAAGACATCCAGCATAATGCCGATGGCACCTACTGCGATACCGCCGGATAGTTTCCTCAAAAAGGTAGACACGCCTGAATACAACCCTTCCCTGCGCTTTCCTGTTATGAGTTCATCCACATCCGAAATATCCGGAAGGATGGACCACGATACAAGATTGCAGCCCGCTGCGCCAACACCGATCATAGCGCACACCGAAACGATCACTATATCGGAGGTCTGGGGCGTAAATGTGAATATAATTATACTGGCAACAATCCAGACAGCTGCAGAAATGATTCCGGGTAACTTTTTACCGAACTTCTGCGCAACTTTCGAAAACACGATGATGAATATGAGCTGAACCACCAGAATCGCTGCCATAACGGTTACAAACAGATCATCCTTTTGCAGGACTACACTTAAAAAGAATACAGCCATCGCCATAGTGATATCAATGGCCATCTGTGAAAATATGAAGACTAAAGAATATATCCGAAACGATTTATTTTTAAAGACCGAGAACCAATCCTTATATGAGAAGCCCGTATCCCCATACCCTTTGGTGTTTTCCCAAGTGCCGAAAAACACCGCAAGCCAGCTTGCTCCAAATACAAACCCAAAGATTAATGCCATGATCAGATAACCTGTCTGCTGACTGGCAAAAGCACCTGTGATCATACCTGGAATCGTTCCACAGAGTATTGCAGCTCCGGCAGAAAAACTTAGCCTTAAGCCTGTAAAAGCACTGCGTTTGTTATAATCGTTTGTCATATCTGCAAGTACGGCGTTGTAAGGGACCATCACGATCGTAAAGGATGTGGAAAAGAAAATGAAAGCGATCATATAATAAATGATCTTCACAGCTTCGACGGTGATTCCAAATGAGTACCATAGCATCACCCACGACACAAAAACAGGAACCGCTCCTATAAGAAAATAGAAACGGCGTCTGCCGTATTTTGACTTGGTCCTGTCCGACAGCATGCCCATCAGCGGATCCGTCACAGCATCCCACGCCTTGCCGATAAAAATGATCGCGCCCGCCGACGCGCCCGACAACCCTTCAACTTTTGTCAGAAACACCAGAAGGAGCAGACCCACAATGAGAAATGAACCCCCGCCGTAAATATCCCCGCAGGCATATGCAATTTTACCGAGTAAGTCCTTTCGTTTTTCCATGCTGCTTTACCTCTTCATAATATTTATCCCGTATCTGTCTGACTGCCATAACCCACTTTATCATTTGCCGCCGGTCCTCAAGCACAAACCGATGGATATCCTCCCTATCTGCCACTTCTATATATTCTCCTGCAGCATAAGGTATCATTGATATGTTCTTCATAGGAAGTCTCAGTTCAGTCAAAACGCCTTGAATGGTACCGGTGTATGTAATCGCGTCTTTTGTTAGTTGAAGCGTGCCGTAGCCCTGATGCTGGTATCCGTATTTCCCCGGCTCAGCAAATTTTAACTCGGTATTCGCAGTAAGCATAAATTCCTGACTTTCTATTTCTTTATCCAAACATGATTTTTGGAAGTCGTACCATTTATCAATACCGTCGAATAAAACCTTATCCTCGGATTCGGGTTCGAAAAGCAGATATCGGTTCATACGCACTGCATACCCGCACTCCTGGCAATACAGGCGATCCTTCTGCGACCGCAGCGTGAACTCTGATTGGCACTTTGGGCATTTATACAGTACATACTCCACCCCTTCCGCTGCATTTTTGCTTCTAAATGGTACCATCATTTCCCGTTGCCATTTATAATCATCAAATTCAATGGCGCTCAGCAGCCGTTGATATATCTCCGTCTGTGACAAATCTTTGATCTCACTGACCGTCAGTATTGGTTTAACTGTCGTTTCCAGCCTTCCATAACGGGACTTACCGGACCAGCGCGGACGTGTCAGATAACCCCCGTCGGTTTTCAATGCAACAACGGGTACATTCAGGAATTTGATCAGTTTTGCTACTTCAGCACCTGCAAACCCGCCCGGTCTTCCCTCGTTGGACAAACAGCCATTTGGGAAAAGGGCTACCACTCTGCCCTCATCGATGCAATATTTCATTTTTCTTATTGAGACAATATCACTGGTAAACTGGTGTCTTGGTATAACACCTAATAGAGTAAAGACAAATTTAAGAAGCCTGCTTCGGAAAAAGTTGTACGCTCCCACAAAGTTCATACGCACCGGGAACATACTGGTACTGCTGATTATATAATCCAACCAGCAACTGTGACTTGCCACCACCAAATATGGCGGCGTTATGCCCGCCATGGCTGACTTGTCTACTCTGTGATGATAGATCAGACGATAATACAGTTTTAGCAAAGAAGCAGCGCTATAATACAAAAGAGCGTTTGGAGTTTTTACCTTATCGTAAGCTTTTCTAGCCTTCATAATACCCTCAATAAAATAAGCTTTCTGCTATTCAGCAACTGATTTTTACCCATGACAAATAGTATAACAGAAATATATATAGTAATATAGCTATTTTGAGGACTTGCTGTACAGGGACCAGGCTTCTTACGGATGCTTCGGGAAGTGTAGCAGCACGGTATCTCTGTTTGAAAGGAATAGGATCATAAGCTTGTAGGTTTTTGGCTTTAATAAGTTATATAAACAAAAAAACCAGCAGAAACTTGATGTTTTGCTGGTCATTCTGTATCGTTTGAACCAAATAGATGCCAAATGATTATGAAGGATTATGCTCGTTTTATGAATCTATGTTAAATAGATATATCTATTCGGTTTTCTAATTATATTACCGGAAAGATTATCTGTAATGATAAAAACAACATACTCGTTATCTTCTAATTCTTTTTCTATATGATCTCTTATTGAACCATAAATAAATATTTTAAGATCATTACTAAGCTTCATATAAAAATCGACATCATTATATGGTGGTTCTGTTCCATCGAAAATACCATTAAAACATCCTGAAGGAACTGTTGTTGAAGATAAGTCGATGTCCAATAATTGACCTATTAGGTCAGGCAACAACCGCTTATTTCCCGTTATAGATTCTAAATAAACAAAAAACAATCTAACAATTCTTTCATGATCAGAATTCTTAATTTTCACATTACGAAAAACGAGGAATTCTTCAAATGTCATTCTACCACCACCCATCGTTTACAAATAATCTGTATTCCCATTTTATCACACTACAAAAGAAAAATCCGCCGTCAAATTGACGATGGATTTCATTCTGGTTGCGGAGAAAGGATTTGAACCTTTGACCTCCGGGTTATGAGCCCGACGAGCTTCCAGACTGCTCTACTCCGCGATATAATGGTGCCGAAGACCGGGTTTGAACCGGTACGGTTTATACAACCGCAGGATTTTAAGTCCTGTGCGTCTGCCAATTCCGCCACTACGGCACATTTTCTTCAGACTTTTTCTATTATACACATGTGACTTTTTAATGTCAATAAAAGTTTTCCCTGCTTTACCTGCCTACAGTCATGTCTATTTTTGAAAGATACTCCTGATTATCCATATTAGCCTTTATATATGTTACCAATGAAGCGACCATCTCGTCATCAACCATACCTGCGAATATCGTATTTACCACTTCCTGAGCCACCAGCGATTCACCGCTTCCTATATACAACGACAGCAGCTTCGTCATTCTTGGAGCAAAATATCCAATATTTTCCTTGCTTATTTTGATGGATCTCAATATCGTATAGGCAGGATCAGGTTTATTGTTCTCTATATACACATCCGCCTCATCAAGCTTATAGACCATATCATTCCAGTCGTCTGTAAGATATGAGATGCATACGGCTGCATATGCCGGTTTCAGGTATACGACTTTGAATTTATCGGACCATTCCTTCAGCGATTCCCTGGTGGTTTCGTGCTGGTATATGATCACCTGTATCAGTTCCCTATTAAGTTCATCTGCTTTTAAAGTATCATTTTCGTAGTACAGGATGCGTACTACCAGATCGATGGCATACTCCGATATCTTTTCGATCGTATCGCCATTTATATCCACGCAAAGTATCGCCTCCATCGCTTTGTCATATTCCTCTTTATATAGGAATGTATACACGATACCCAGAAGATACTCCTGTGCTTCATCAAAACACTTTGTGTCATCGCTTATGACAAGCTTGAACTTTTTATAGGCGTTATAATAGTCTGCCTGATCATATAGCGTTTTACCGTCTTCAAAGGCTTCCCTTGACACCTGTATCGCTTCTACCCTGGTAATGCCTTCTTCGAGATTATATAGTACGGTATCCAGAAGATCAAAAAGATGCAGTTTCTTTATTGCAGTTTCATATGAAGTATTACCGTTTTCGTATGCACTGACTATGTTCTCAATATATTCATAGACATAGTCTGCTGTATCTATCTTATATGCATAATTTTTCTCGATCCTTTCAAGCTTCCTATTTGCACTTTCATAATCTCCGCTCATAAGAACATCGACCATATCTACCCATGGTTCCGTAGTACATGATGTCATGGATGACAGTAGGATTACCAGGATCAAAATAATGATGAAACTTTTTTTCATGCAAAAAGTATATCTTATATTCAATTCCAGTTCAATAAAATAATCAGACTGCAGGGACAGGCATACTCATTTTGTAATTGCTGATATATTCAGAAAGGCAGATATTCATTATTTTATGGCCTTTTTCATTCGGATGGATCCCGTCAATACATAAATAATCGCTGGGATTGCCTGCTTTTAAAAGCGCTTGTCTCATATCAATGAATCTGACGTTAAGCTCCTGGGCAAGTTTACCGACTGTAAGCGAGTATAGCTCCTGGAATCTGTATATCTTGAATACGTCTTTCAGCCATTTCATTATAGCGCTCTTTGATATACCGTCTTTAGTTATCCAGTCAAGATATCTGACAGCATCTATCGGGTGCAGATTCACAAGAATGGGTTCTATGCTGTTATCCCGTAAAGTCTCGATAATGCCGGTCATTGCTTTTCTGTATTCGTCTATAGGTGTTTTGGGAAGATGATCCGAATCAGGATATTCAGCTACCGACTTCCAGTCAAAATCGCTGTCGTTGCCGCCAAGTTCGATCAATGCGAAGTCAGGTTTTTCTGTATTCTTAGAAAGCCATTTTTTCAGGTTTTCAAATGCTTTCGGAGCGGTCATACCGAACTTGGAATTGTTTGTACAGACTATATCGAATTTCTTAGCTACTTCCGTTATGCAGTCATCCTGTAAAAAAGTATATCTGCCTATGGTCTTGTCATATACAACACCTTTCATCACAGAATCTCCCCATACACTTATCTTGGTCATACAAGCCTCCAACAACTACACTAAAGACAATATACTTTTAGTGTATGAACTGAATATGACCTATTATTGAAATTCAAAAAATATTTCCGGTTTATATGAATATGCCGCTTACGGGAATAGTTTTAAAAGAAGGTTATTATTGTAAAGCATGCTTGCATACTTGCTGTCCTCTATGACCTCATGTACTTTTACCATAAGTTCAGTTGTCTGTAATCCCGAAACAATTATACAGATGATGTATGCAGCTAAAAAGCCTGATACTATACCCAGAACGGCTCCTACTACAGCATCCACCTGTTTTATAACAGGGAAATCTGATATTTTCTTTACAAGACCTTTTAACAGTGCAAAAACTATAAGAAGAACGATAAATATTATGATACCTACAATGATCGCAATGATGATGTCAGTTATATTTCCGACCAGTGATCCCATTGCTTCCGACTGTGTCGTCGTCGCAGTAATATTTAGCCCGTCTATCAGAGATTGTTTCATGGAATCTGGGAAAGGAAGAGAATTGATAGTGCTTATAAGCGTTGCTTCGAGTGTGCCAAGATCAGGTATTATCGACTCCACCATCTGCTCTATTTTTGTATAAACACTGATGTAGAAACTTGTCCCTACCAGCATTTCCTGTATCGGTTCAGCAAATTTAAAAGCAAGTAAAGCGCTTAACGCAGTGGTTATCAAACCATATAAAGACATTATTACGCCTCTGATCCCGCCGATTATCATTGATGCTAATATGATCACTATCAATACAATATCCGCTACATTCATGGCAAAATACCTCTCTTAATATTTATATGTTATCACCTGGCTTGTTGTTAAAATTATAAGGCGGTTGTTTTTAGCAATGATCACATCCTGTATCCTTGAGTCTGTGCTGATAATATGAAAATCCTTCCCCTTCACTGTCAGCATCGTTATCTCCTGATCATTCCATAAAACTATTTTCCCGTTTGAAACGGAAACACCGTCAGCTTCAAATCCTACTGCTTTCTTCCAGTCTACAACGCCTGTCTCATTTATCTTTATCTCATAATATTCCGAATCAATTGTAGCATAAGCATATGCACATCCGTCATATCCGTCAATATATATTATATTTTCCGTATCCAATACAAGTTTTTCTATCAAAGCGTAGTTATACAGATATACGGACTTACTGCCGGCGCAAAGGAAAAGATCGTTTTCCAGGCAAACTATCAACGGGCAGAAATCGGTAAGGGTCATGCCTGCGACCGGGGTCGACACCCCTATTTCATATACTTCGATATATGTCTTGCTCATATCTGCAGGATCACAGCACACAACCACGAATTTATCCTTATCGGAAAACATATCTATATATACCGGATAGCTGCTTGAATAATGTATCTCGTTCTTGTATCCTGTCTGAGTGATCAGATCGGTCTGGTATGCGACTGCATAAACTGCCCCGCTGTATCCGGAACTGCCCTTGCAAAGAATGAACATATAACTGTCGAAAGCCATAATGGATGAGATAGGCTCTTCCATTGAATACTCGCTGACCT
>JBAYNV010000092.1:0-8489 GCA_041678685.1 Clostridia bacterium | reverse complement strand
ATAAATTCTTCCAGTTCATAGTCGTACCATGCTTTTTTATTATTCGCGATGATCTTTAAATCACCATCTTTTTCCGGCATTTCAGGTATTTCTCCTTTGGGAGTAGATTATAACACAGGAAAGGCCCTTTTACAAAATGTTACAAATATTTAATAATTCATTTTCATGAAAGGCTTTCGACTTTCCAGATACCGTTCTCTTTGAACAGTATCAGGAGCATATCTGTTTTAATACCTTCAGTATCTGTCACTGATACTGATATATATGCTTTACCTTCCCTCATTTCATGTCCTCTGATCACATAACCATATATATCACTGCTTACCTTGGTTTCTTGAAATACCTTGTATTCCTCTGCCCTTTTTATGATCGGCGTAAGTATATAGAGGTAATAAGGATCATAAGATATGAGTGCATCAAGATACTCGTTCGCAGTGACCATGTATGTTCTTCCTGATAGATCGGTTTCACTGTCTTTGGATATGATCGCCGGATCTGTATCATCCAGAACAAGGTAATTATACGGATCATAGTCATTCTTAGAGTTCCAAAACATATATGTATCTATTCCTGCCTCGTTAAGAGCTTTTACTTCGTCTAGTATCTGCTCCGGTCCATACGGATATCCGTACTGTTCGAAATCCTGAAGCCAGAAACGTATCGCAGCGCCTTCTTTAAATGCCGAATTGATGAACAGTGAATCGTTTATCGCTCCTTTAACTATCAGATACGGTTCTTTGTTCGGATCGTTATATGTATACCATGTCGTGCCCCTGTAATGGCTCGGATAGACCATAGGGCATATGTAGTCCACTGCCTGCGTCAGGTTATACCATACCTGCCCTATATCGATATTCAGTTCATCGTCCCATATCCTTGCAACGCATCCGAAAACATCCGCCGCCAGGTTAACGTTATATGGTATAAGAGCCTCATGTGCTTTATTAAGAAAGCTTAATATGAGTTCATCCTGCCTGATCTGGCCTTCCAGATACTCTTCTGACACGGCATACTGCGAGAATTTCTCAGGGAATCTTACATAGTCGAACTGTATCTCATCAAAACCGTAAAGCGCGCATTCCTTTGCTATACATATGTTGTAATCCTGTACCCATTCGTTATACGGGTCGACCCATGAAGCATCTGAATAGTCCTTCCATACTTCGCCGTTATCGTACTTGATAGCATACTGCGGAAGCTTAGCCAGCACATCATCCTTGAATACAACTATCCTTGCTATCGTGTATATCCCGTAACCCTTGAGCTTTGCCAATATGCCTGATATATTGCTTAGAGTCCCGCTCTGGCTTCTTACCATTTCCATGCATCTGGCTGAAACAGGGATATTTATGTTTCCTCCGTCATCCTTTGTGTTTATGATCACGGCATTCAGTTCTGTAGCAAGTATAAGACCAACTATTTCCTCAAAATCCGTTATACCTTTGCAGGCTTCCAGCAGTTTATCGGTTTTTTCCGTATCATTTCCATCAAGCGACAGTACATATGCCCTGTAATCCTGGACATAAGTATCATCGAGCCTTTGAGCCGCGGTCTCTCCCCTAACGTATAATCCCTTTACATCAATTACTGTCTTTTCAGCTTCATCTTCCAGTGCTTTCAGGGGCACATAAAATTCCCTGTCAGTAAGTTTTCTTACTGCCTCCAGCTGATCCCTGATCTGCTGTACGGTAAGAGGCACAGGTGTCTCTGTCTCTGACGTTAACGGAGATGATATTACTGCCGGTTCAGAAACAGAAGGAGTCACTGTATCTACAGGGTCAGAAATCTGCGGCACATGGGTGCACCCTGCGAATATTGCTATAAACAGTATCAAGCATATTACTTTTACGAGCTTTTTCATTTACCTGCCTTTACTGTATTTATTATATCTTACATATCTCTGTATTTCCCGATAAACTTTCTGTACCATCGATTATCTATGGTATAATTAGGTCATTCTTTGTTTGGAACGAGGTATAGTTCATGCACATCCATATTATTACCGATCTGGAAGGCATCAGCGGCATCGGAAGCATCGATCAGATGAATCAGGATTCAGAAAACTACAGATATACGCTTGAGCGGCTGATGTTAGATGTTAATGCCGCAATAAACGGTGCGTTTTTGGGCGGTGCGGATTCGGTATCTGTTACCGACGGTCATATGAGAGGCAAAAACTTCATAGATGAGCTTCTTGATAAAAGAGCTTTAAAGATAAACCTTATTGATTTCTATAACCAGGGCATGCATAAGACGACCGATGCATTCATGTTCGTCGGCACACATGCTATGCCGGGTACATTGAACGGTTTTTTAGATCACTGCCAGAGTTCTACCAGCTGGTATAACTACTATATCAACGGTATAAGATGTGGCGAGATGGTCCAGGGCGGAGCATTCTGCGGCGCATACGGCATACCTGTCGTAATGGCAAGCGGAGACGAAGCCGCATGTAAGGAAGCTACGGATTTTTTCGGTGATATAGCAGTCGCTCCCGTAAAAAAAGGCATCGGCAGGAACAAGGCTTCCCTGTATGATCTTGATGAATCAGTTAAAAGGATCGAAAATGCGGCTAAAAAAGGCATTGGCCTGATAGGCAGCATCAAACCTCTTACGTTTACAAAACCACTGGAGATAAAAGTTGAATTCATGCGTTCCGACTATTGCGATAATGCAGCCGAAAGACCGGGAGTAACAAGAGCAGATGCGCGCTGCGTCGTTAAAAATATCCCACAGATCACTGATTATATGTCTATATTAATTTAGGAGGAAGAAATGAAAAAGGAACTTGCTTTGTACGGCGGAGAAAAGGTCAAGAAAGTACCTTACGGAACGGGTAAACGTTTCGGTGAGGAAGAACTGGCTCAACTGAAAGAAGCGCTGGATCAGAACACGCTGTTCTACTGGTCAGGTAAGAAAGTAAAGGAAATGTGCGCTAAATTCGCTTCTATGTATGGCGTGGAAAAGTGCGTTGCGGTCTCATCCGGAACGGCTGCGATACATGTCGCATTAGGAGCATTAGGGATAACTGAAGGCGATGAAGTCATCACCTCCCCTATAACGGATATGGGAAGCATCATCGGTATAATGTTCCAGAATGCCATACCGGTATTTGCGGATCTGGATCCTCATACATACAACATGGATCCCAAGAGCATCAGGGAAAGGATCACAGATAAGACAAAAGCCATCGTCGTAGTGCATCTTGCCGGAAATCCCGCTGAGATGGATGAAATTATGGCCATTGCCAAAGAATTCAACATATTCGTCGTCGAAGACTGCGCACAGTCATTTATGTGCAAATATCATGGCCGTCTTGCAGGCACCATAGGAGATATGGGTTGCTTCAGCCTGAATGATTTCAAGCATATCTCAGCAGGCGACGGCGGAATGGTCCTAGTAAACGATCCGTCAAGATATGAGACCACATTCATGTTCGCAGACAAGAACTATAACAGATTCAGCAAGGAAGCAGGCACACTGCGTAAAATCGAATACCTTGCTCCTAATTACAGAATGAACGAGCTTACAGGAGCGGTCGCAGTTGCACAGCTCGACAAACTCGAAGGCATATGCAGGACGCGTACCGTATATGGCAACATGATAACAAAAGGTATAAAGGGATTAAAAGGGATATATCCTCACGAAGTTAAAAAAGGCAATGAATCCAGCTACTGGTTCTACATGCTGAGGATCGATCCGAAAGAAGTGGGAACTGATATAGCCACGTTCACATCAGCATTAAAAGCGGAAGGGATTGCCTGCCAGCAGGGATACATACCTTCATGCGTATACCTTTATGATATGTTCCAGAACCTGGAAGGCTATAAAGGGACACATGCACCTTTCGATTCAAAGTATTATGGCCGCGATATATCATACGAAAAAGGATTATGCCCTGTAGCTGAAGAGATACTGGAGACAGCAGTCAAATTAGGTATGAATGAGTTCTATACTGAACAGGATATAAAAGACATTATTGAAGCGATAACAAAAGTTACGAAATACTTTAACAAAGACTAGGAGAACATCATGTACAGAGTAGGAATGTTGGGGACTGAGAATTCCCATGCACTGGCATTTGCAAAAGAAATATGCTTTAAAGAAGAATACAAGGATTTTAAGATCACTGCCTTTTATGCGCTGGAAAAAGCTCCAAGCGAAAACATAATAGAAAAATGCGGTATCAAGGATGCGGTCATAGTTGATGATCCTCTTGATATGCTGGATATGGTTGATTGCGTCATCGTTACAAACAGGCACGGAAAATACCATAAATCATGCTCGCTGCCGTTTATAAAGGCGGGAAAGCCTGCATTCATAGACAAACCGTTCACTATCGATCCATCTGAAGCCAGAGAGCTGATAAAAGCGGCAAAAGAACTGAATGTGCCTATATCAGGAGGTTCGGGTTGCAAATACTCGCCGGAGATACTTGCACTTAAGGAGCAGGTCAAAAACAATGAGTTCGGGACCATATACGGCGCAGTGATGAACTTCCCTGCATCCACCGAAAGCGAATACGGCGGGTTGTATTTCTACGCTCCCCATCTTGTTGAGATGGTCCTTGCGGTATATGGGATGGACATGGATTCAGTATCCGCATTCATAAAGAACGGACACATGACTGCAATAGCCCATTACAGCAAATATGACATAGTAATGGAATTTGCAGCGACAAAGAGCTATGTTTCCGTGATATATGGAGAAAAAGGTCTGGATGTCAGGTATATCGATACGACCGGTATATTTACCGTGGAGTTCGGACATTTTGTAAACATGGTCAGAACAGGAAAGCTTCCCATGACCGAACAGGAGCTTCTTGTTCCGGTGCTTGTAATGAATGCCATCGAAGAATCATTGCAGACCGGAAAAACAGTACCGGTAAGGTATTAGACCAGGTCCTGGAAAAACATATTTATGTAATCAAAAAGGAGTGTCTCATGACACTCCTTTCTTATGGAAACACATATGCTCATTCACCCAGCTCTTTGGTATACAGCACAGTATAGATCAGTTTACCGTCTATTCTTTCGGACTTCATGAGATTGATCCTGTCCACATGGACATCTATCATCGGGAACTCCTCCTTATAGCTTTCTATGTCGGCATCAGGTCTGAGTTCTACCTCTCTTCCAAGTGTCAGATGGGGAACATATTCCATGTCCCTTAAGTAGAAGTCGTATGAAGTAAGATTTTTATATAGCTGCTCATATATCGATTTGAGTTCATTACTATTATCCGTTCCTACCCAGTATATATCTCCTCCGTCCCGTGTAAACTTACCCAATCTGTTGAAACACATATCGAACCCGCCTGAAACGATATTCTTGACGCATAACTGTGAAAGCTTGACTCTCTCTTCTCCTATTTCGCCTAGAAAAACAAGAGTAAGATGCAGATTGTCTCTTGATGTGAAATTGCCTTTCACAGACATGTTTTTTAATGCTTTTTCTGCCTTTTGAAGGCGGTCTTTTATGTCGTCACTAAAATTGATGGCTATAAATACTCTCATGTCTTATTCTCCTATGCTCTTAGTATATCAGTCCCTATATATGTTTTACAATAAAAAAAAGAAAAGCCACAAAAGCTTTTCCTTGTTTTATATCATACAATTTGATTTACAGAGCGATCCCATTCACCTTCCATACTTCAGATACGTTTTCTCTGCCAAGATCGAATATCGTATCAACTGTAACAAGCTCGCCGTTCTGTGTATATGTTACTATCCCGTATAATGCCGCATAATTTTCTCTTATATCAGCATTATCATATTCTAAAGTAAATGTTTCACAGAATTCTCTTGCATTCTCGATTTCTGATGCTACCAGAAGATTCACTATCTGAGTAAGCAGTTCATCGGTGGTTTTTGATGCGATATATTCCTCTGTCGTTTTAGAACCTCTCAACTCCTTTACGGCATCACGGCTCATATTATCAAGCATCGCTGCAACGTCACAAGAATTTGCTGCTGCCTGAAAAGCCAGTACAGCATCTTTACACTCAGTTTTTGGCCCGCATCCTGTCAGTGAAAGGACACATACAAACACTAATACCATTGTTATTACTTTTACTAAGTTCTTTCTGTTCATTACTTGACTCCCTTGTATATCGAATTTTCTATTTACTCTTATATTGCACTTTTTATTTTATATGAAACCGTGAACTTATACAATACATTTGTAAAAATCGTAGATTTTTCACGTAAAATATTAGATTTTTCTACTTATCCGTGTCTTTTTCACGTATTGCCTGTCTTCTGATTTTTCCGTTTATAGTCTTTGGAAGCTCATTGACAAACTCTATTATACGCGGATATTTGTATGGAGCAGTCTCGTGTTTTACGTAATCCTGGAGCTCTTTTTTCAGCTCCTCGGAGGGTTGCTGCCCTTTGGCAAGTACAATAGTGGCTTTTACGACCATCCCCCTTATTTCATCAGGTACGCCTGTGACCGCGCTTTCCACGACTTTTTGGTTACTGTTCAATACGCTTTCTATTTCAAAAGGCCCTATACGGTATCCGGATGATTTTATTATATCGTCATTTCTTCCTACGAACCAGAAATATCCGTCTTCATCCCTCCATGCCGTATCTCCGGTATGGTAATATCCGTTATACATGGCTTCTTTTGTACGTTCTTCGTTTCTGTAATAACAATCCATGAGCCCTTCGGGATGAGGATCGCATCTGATGACTATTTCACCTGTGACGCCGTTAGCGCACGGGTTACCGTCGATGTCCATAAGTTCCACCTGATACTGAGGCGAAGGTTTTCCTATTGAACCCGGCTTCGGTGTCATTCCCTTAAGATTGCATACCGCTACGGTGGTCTCGGTCTGACCGAATCCTTCCATCAGTTTAAGTCCGGTCGCTTCATACCATGATGCGAAAACATCCGGATTCAATGCTTCACCTGCAGTTGTTACATACCGAAGAGAAGAAAGATCATATTTTTCCAGTCCTTCTTTTATAAGGAATCTGAACATCGTGGGAGGACAGCATAATGATGTTATGCCGTATTTCTTTATAAGAGAAAGAATTTTACCCGCTTCAAACTTGTCATAGTCATACACGAACACGGCGGTCTCCATCAGCCATTGGCCATACAGTTTTCCCCATACCGCTTTCCCCCAGCCGGTGTCAGCTATAGTGAAATGAAGGCCGTCAGGATCGACGTTGTGCCAGTGTTTTGCCGTAAAAAGATGAGCCAGAGCATATGTCTGATCATGCAGGACCATTTTAGGATAACCTGATGTTCCTGATGAAAAATACATTAAAAAAGGATCATGTATATTTGTATCGGCTTTTTCCCATTTTTCCGATGCAGCTTCAACGTTCGTATCCAGATCTTCCCACCCGGATCTAAGCAGACCCTGATCAGGGCATACCATTATCTTGTTTTTAAGCGTCTTGCATACGCTTTCTACTTCATCCACAGCTTGCGCTGCCTGGCCGTCGCTTGTGCAGATGACTGCTTTTACCGATGCCGCATCTATACGGTACTGCGCATCGTGAGCAGTGATCATGAATGTGATCGGTATCATTACCGCTCCGATCTTATGAAGCGCTACCGATACATACCAGAACTGGTAATGTCTCTTAAGTATCACTGCAACCATATCGCCCTTTGTTATACCGACCGATGTGAAGTAATTTGCTGCTTTGTCCGAATATTTTTTAATATCCCTGAAGGTGAATATTTTTTCATTCCCTTTTGGATCGCACCATACCATTGCGACCCTGTCAGGATCATTCATGGCTATATCATCAACAACATCATATCCGAAGTTGAAGCTCTCCGGATATTTCAGCTTATATGTCTTGAGCACCCCTTTATCGTCATATGTCTCGTCTACATATCTTAAGTTTATATTCCTCATGCCAGCTCCTTTTCGGGGTCTTTCATCACTATCGCAAGAAATACGCATTCCCTGCCCCCCGTTGCGATCATGCCGTGCTCCACACCGGCGTTATAGTAAACAGAATCGCCTGTATTCAGTATCTCCTCGTGCGCTCCATGACCGAATCTTAACATACCGCTTAAGATATAGTCGAACTCCTGTCCTTCATGCCCGTGCAGTATAAGGGGTTTACTCTGTTCTTCTTCCCTGTAAGGCGCTCTTACTATGAAAGGCTCCGCTGACTTGTTCTTAAAGTTAGGCGCAAGATGATGATATTCAAACTGTTCCCTTCTTTTTATCAGGAGGCCATTTCCCTGTCTTATGACCGCATATTCGCCAAGATGAGGATTCTCACCTGTTAAAAGCTCGATAATATCCACACCGAATTTCTCCGCACATCTGTATAGAAATGTAAATGAATAGTCGTTAGATCCTCCGTTTTCCAGTGAAATATATTCCTCAAGCGATACTCCCGCTGCAATAGCCATTTCACTTTGTGAAAGATCCATTATCTCTCTTAATGTCCTGATCCTGTCTGCTATCTCGGATATCTTAGGTTCCATTTAGTCATCCTCCCATAAAATTGT
>JBAYNV010000091.1:0-8508 GCA_041678685.1 Clostridia bacterium | reverse complement strand
TCCCAGAAGTTTGAGGATCAGTATATAGACGAGCTTTTTGAGGTCCTTAAGAGTCTTGGATTCGATGCTGTGACATACATGCCTTCAAGAAATGACCATGAACAGCTTTTAAAGGTGAAACAGCTTTGTGACCGATATGGATTCTTCCAGATAAGCGGCGAGGATATAAACTCACCAAGGCAGGGATTCGTATGTAAAGCCATGAGAGATCCTTTCTTTGACAATTTGAGAGAAGCGACGTATGCTTTGATTGAACATGAAAATAACGCGACGAGAGATATAACTAAAGCTATGTTTTATAATAAACGGAAAAGAGGTGTTTGAAATTGAGCTACGAGGATTTATGCAGGAAGAGGGACAATGTTAAGGATAACATGTCCAGACTAAGTCAGCAGGCGGTTCAAGATTTGGAGACGGAATTTGAGTGTGTGTATACATACGACTCATCAAACGTCAAAGGAAACAAACTAAGTCCGGAAACTGTCAGGATGATACTTGAAGGGAAAACCGAAGGTATCGAAATGACGCGTGATGCGATGGAGATCATCAATCACAACAAGGCTTTTAACTACATGAGGATGTTTCTGAAAAAGAACACATACATCGATGAAGACGCAGTCAAGGAAATAAACGCCATACTCGTAAAAGATCTGGCAATAGGAGGCATATACAGAAATGTGAACCTCATCATCCCGGGAAGGAAGCATGTACCGCCATCCCCGGAAAAAGCATACTACAAGATAAAGAAGTTTTTCAACGACCTGCCATACATGAATGAAATGAATACGATGGAAAAAGCCGTATACGCATACGCGATGTTCGTAAAGATACATCCGTTCGTAGACGGGAACAGCAGGACAGGAAAGCTCATAATGAATTATGTTCTTATGAAGGACAATTTCCTCCCTATATATATTCCTAAAGAAAGCTATATGGAATATGTAAAGGCTTTCGAACTGTTCGCATCGGATGACGACATGAAGCCGCTTACCGAGTTGCTCAGCAGTTTTGAAAACGCACAGCTGGATAAATACATAAAAGCCATTGATTTAGCATAATAAAATCAATTTTAGAGCATCATACTTGAGAGTCATTGGAGGTTCACAAATGATAAAAGTATTAGCATATGACTTCGGAGCCAGCAGCGGAAGGGCAATGCTGGGAACTTTTGACGGGAAAAAGATAAATATTGAAGAGATACACAGATTCTCCAATGATCCGGTATATGTCCATGGAACGCTGTACTGGGATGTTCTACGTCTGCTGCATGAAATGAAAGAGGGGCTTATAGCATGCAGGAAAAACGGACATGCAGATATAAAGAGCATAGGCATAGACACATGGGGAGTGGATTTCGGTCTTTTGGATAAAGAGGGAAGACTGCTTGAAAACCCGATACATTACAGGGATAAAAGAACAGACGGCCTCATGGAGGAAGTCTTCGGAATAGTGGGAAAGAAGGATCTGTATGACAGGACAGGTATACAGTTCATGCAGTTCAATACTCTGTACCAGCTGTATGCGATCACAAAGGACCACCCTGAACTCTTAAAAAGAGCGGAAACAATGCTGTTCATGCCGGATCTTCTGGCATATTTTCTTACGGGAAAGAAATTCACGGAGTTTTCCATAGCAAGCACCACCCAGATGCTTGATGACAAAACAGGGAACTGGGATCTGGCATTACTTGAGAAACTCGGGATACCCACAAACATCTTACTGGATATAACGGACAGCGCGACAGTTATAGGAAAGCTTACTGAAGAAGTATGCAGGGAAACGGGTCTCGATGCCATACCTGTCACGGCTGTAGCGGGACATGATACCGGATCAGCCATGATATCAGCTCCGGCGGATACGGAGCTTTTTGCGTTCCTTTCAAGCGGCACGTGGTCCATATTAGGATCGGAGCTTAAAAGACCGATAGTGAACGAAAACACTTTTAAACGTGAGTATTCCAATGAAGGCGGGATAAACAGGACCGCAAGGCTTGTCAAGAACATAATGGGATTATGGATATATCAGGAGTGCAGAAGGGCATGGAACAAGGAAAGCGATACGCCTGTGTCATTCGATGAACTGGAGATGTCAGCCAGATCCGCAAAGCCTTTTGCGTGCCTTATCGATGTAGACAGCCAGGACTTCTATCATCCAGGCGATATGCCTGGAAGAGTACAGGACTACTGTGAAAAAACAGGTCAGTATGTACCTAAGACAAAAGGCGAGATAGTACGCTGTATAATGGAAAGCCTTGCCCTTAAATACAGATATGTATTTGACGGACTGGAGGATGTCGTAGGAAGTGCTATCCCTAAGCTCCATATGGTCGGAGGAGGATGCAAAAACACCATGATCTCACAGTTTACCGCAAATGCCATAGGCAAGGAAGTAACGGCTGGTCCGATAGAAGCCACGGCAATAGGAAACATCGTAGCCCAGCTGATAGCTTTAGGCGCTATAAAGGATGTAAAGGAAGCTAGAAAGATAGTCAGATCATCTTTCGAGATAAAGTCATATCTGCCTGAGGACCAGAAGATATGGGAAGAGAAATATCAGTATTATTTAAGGAATATATTCGGTAAGAAGATCGAATAGAAAACAAGAGGTTCAATATGTACGAAAAGTCGTTGGAAGAAATGAGAGATATGTCCGTATGCGTAGGCAGACTGCCTGACTATACGCAGGGAGGCGGAGGAAACACATCGGTTAAATTGAGCGATGAACTCATGGCGGTAAAGGCATCGGGATGCAAACTGAGCGACATGACGCTTGAGGACGGGTTTGTGGTCATCAACTACAGAAAAGTCAGAGAGTACTATGAAAAAATCGATTTAAACGGTAAAAACGATTTCTACAAGGAAAGCGCGCAGTTCGTTAAAGATAATATGGTAAAACTGAATAATATAAAGGAAGGAAGGCCTTCCATCGAAGCGGGTTTCCATTCGCTTCTGTATAAGTATGTGATCCACACCCATTCGGTATATGGCAATCTTCTCTGCTGCACAAAAGAAGGTGAAAAGATAGCTGCTGAACTCTTTGATCACTGCCCATACACATATTTATGGCTTCCTTACATCGCTCCAGGTTTCTTTCTGACTCTGGAGATACAGAAAAAGATAGAAGAGATGGGAAGGATACCGAATATAGTATTCATGGGAAGCCACGGAGTCATCATATCCGATACGACTTTACAGGGAGCACAGAATATAAACGAATACGTAAGCAGCCAGATAAGGGAAAGACTTCACATAACGGAACCATACGGGGATGTTAAAGTTAAGGCAAACGAAAAAGGAACATTCATGTCGGACACAAAGAAAGTAACTGATCTTCTAAAAGGTTCCAAAAAAGACGCTGCATGGTTTGATTCTAATATACTTTATCCGGATCAGGCTGCATATCTTTTAGGCGCAGTCTCAACTGACGGCAGCGAAAACAAAGCGAAAATAGATCTGAAGACGGGCAATGTTGAATATTTCACTACATACAAAGAAGCTCTTACATTAGATGAAAGCATATGCGCGTTCCTGTTCATTATGGAAGAAGCCAGGAAGAACGGGCTTCACACATACCCTATGAAAGATGAGGATATTGCATTTATAATGGGCTGGGAAGGTGAAAAGTACAGAAAAGCTATGCTCAATAAAAAGTAGAGACAGAAAATTTTTAATAAATGGAGGACGGTAATATGGATTTCACGAACTACACAAAGAAATATCCCGACAAGGACGGGCGTTACGGGCAATACGGAGGAGCATATCTGCCCCCGCAGCTTGTAGAAGCATTTAAAGAGATCGAACAGGCATATATGACCATTGCCCATTCGGCTTCCTTCATCAACGAGCTGAGGCGTATAAGAAGAGAATTTCAGGGAAGGCCTACGCCTGTTTATCATTGCGAAAGGCTTTCAAACAAGCTTGGAAGATGTCAGATCTATTTAAAAAGAGAAGATCTTAACCATACCGGAGCCCATAAACTGAATCACTGCATGGGTGAGGGATTATTGGCGAAATATATGGGCAAGAAGCGCCTTATAGCTGAAACAGGTGCAGGCCAGCACGGAGTGGCATTGGCGACAGCCGCAGCATTTTTCGGACTGGAATGCGAGATACATATGGGAGAAGTGGATATAATCAAACAGGCTCCCAATGTGACAAGGATGAAGGTATTAGGAGCCAAGGTCATTCCGGTATCACATGGGCTCAGGACACTGAAAGAAGCTGTCGATTCAGCTTTTGAATCATATATGCATCAGTATAAGGACTCTATATACTGTATAGGTTCTGTTGTAGGGCCTCATCCTTTTCCAATGATGGTAAGGGATTTTCAGATGGTGGTAGGGATAGAAGCAAGAGAACAGTATATGGAGATGACAGGAGAGCTGCCTGATGAGATCTGCGCATGCGTAGGAGGCGGCAGCAATTCCATGGGATTATTCACGGCATTTTTAAATGATCCTGTAAAGATAGTCGGTGTCGAACCGATGGGAAGAGGTCCGAAAATAGGAGATAATGCAGCAAGCATCACATACGGGAGCAAAGGCGTCCTTCATGGATTTGAAAGCATAATGCTTCAGGACGAAAAAGGAGATCCCTTACCGGTCTATTCAGTAGCCAGCGGCCTGGATTATCCTTCAGTAGGACCGGAGCACGCGTTCCTGCATGACATGAAAAGAGTGGAGTACACATCGGCAACTGATGAGGAAGCGATAGAAGCATTTTTCATACTCTCAAGATACGAAGGTATAATACCGGCACTGGAAAGCTCCCATGCGCTTGCATATGCTATAAGGACAGCCAGGGCAAACAGCGCTAATTCCATACTTGTGAATCTCAGCGGCAGAGGCGATAAGGATATCGATTATGTAGTTGAGCATTACGGAACCGGGGATAACTATAAGATATAGCATGAAAGGGGTACAAAATGGAACAGAATGAAAATGACCGTCAGGAGAGGAAAGATAAAGAGTGCACTTTTGAAGTCAACGGAGAAAAGTGGTATAACAGAAAGAATCCTAATACTTTCCCATATCCTGTTCTTGCGACAATCGTCTTCTTACTTCTTGGATTCATATGGGATCTCTGGCATCCGGGCTGGATGGTGTTTCTGACTATTCCCGTTTATTACGGTATAGTAAATGCGATCAAATCCAAAACGATATCGTATACGATAGTCGTAACGATAATATATGTGGCGATCGGCCTTATATGGGGTCTTTGGCATCCGGGCTGGATAATATTCCTGACGATCCCTATAATACACTGGTTCACAGGTAAACGTTAAATAATACCGGAAAGATAAGGACCCACCTGTTCATATGGCGGGTTCTTTTACATGCATATTGATGATATAATTGAGTAAACCATAAAAAATACCTATGGAGGCAATAATGACAGTAAAAGTTGAGAAGACCGCATATGGCGGATGGAAAAATTGTTACAGGATATATAACGAAAAAGCCGACCTTATAGTCACTTCGGATGTGGGGCCGAGGATAATACGTTTCGGATTCATAGGCGGACCCAATGAATTCTGTGAAATACCGGATCATATGGGAAAGACCGGAGGAAATGAATGGAGAAATTATGGCGGTCACAGACTGTGGCACAGTCCTGAGGAAATGCCCCGCTGTTACTTCCCTGATAATTTCCCTGTTGATGTGGAGATCATACCAAACGGAGTGAGAGTATCACAGCCTGTGGAAACGACTACCCTTATAAAGAAAGATATGGAAGTGACACTGGATGACGATTCCGCCGTTGTTACTGTGAAGCATCAGCTCACAAATAAAGGGATGTGGGATGTGGAGCTGGCGGCATGGGCATTATCGGTTATGGCGCCTCTTGGTTTGGAGATCGTGCCGCAGGAACAGCTTGACACACATCTTCTTCCTAACAGAATGATCTCATTATGGCCTTATTCGGATATGAACGATGCAAGGGTGCAGTGGGGGAAGAAATATATATATCTCAAGCAGGATATGAAGGCTGTTAAACCATTCAAATTCGGAATATCGGACACGAACGGTTGGGCGGCATACTTAAATCACGGAAATATGTTCGTAAAGAGATTTTCCCCTGAAGAGGAATGCCTGTATCCCGACTATTCCGCATCCATGTATGAAACATATACCTGTGATTTCATGACGGAAATGGAAACACTGTCTCCTCTTAATGTCCTCGGACCGAATGAGAGCCTGCTCCATGTTGAGGAATGGAACCTTTTCAAGGATGTTAAAGTTCCTAAAGATGAGGAAGAGACTGATAAATTAGTTAAAAAGTACATCAGGTAAGATATGCCAAAAGCAGCTGTCCTTTCGGACATACACGGCAATCTGTATATTCTTCAAAAAGCTCTGGAGATCTGCAGGAACAGAGGAGTTTCGGAGTACATCATCCTCGGAGATATGATCACTGACGGGCCGGATCCCGACGCTGTACTGGACACGGTCCGTTCCTTGTCCGGTCATGTCATTAAGGGAAACAGAGAAGAATATATGCTGGATTACGACAAGGGCAGGCTCCATTCATGGGATGAAAGCCATAGTTGCGAGACTCTGCTTTGGACATACAGACATATAAGCAGGGAAAACATGCGTTATATAGATGAGCTTCCTGCAGTCATGCGCATCGATCTTTTCGGTATACCTACTGTCCTGCTGCACGGTTCACATAACCGTACAGGCGAGCTCATAGTACCGTCGGAAAACATTGATATTTATATGGATATGTATGATGCATATGAGGAGACGCTGTTTCTTTTAGGCCATTCGCATCAGTCATACTACATTAAGCTGCGCGATAAGATCTTTATAAACCCGGGACCTTTGGGCATTCCGTATTCGCTTAAATATTACGAAAGAAAGGATGCTTTCAGTTTCGGCATCATCGATGCAGATGTAAATGCCGGCAGTTTTACATATGAAGAGATCTATATACCGTATGATCCTGATGATCTTAAGAAATATTACCTTAAAAACGCAGGGGAACTGGAAAATACATTCTGGCTGGAGCTCATAACCGAGTCTTTCTATACGAAATTCTATCAGAGTCTTGAGTTTCTTCATGAAGCAGAGGCAATGGCATTTGATGAAGGTTTTGTGAATATATCTCCCTTACCTAACGAAATATGGGATAAATCAGTGGAAAAGTGGCGTAAAGAGCATATGATGAAAGAAATATGATATAAAAATGTTGCTATTATTATCAGTTATATTATAAAATGATATAACAAGAGAAGATGTAACAAAGCAGAGGTGCAAAATGGCAAAGAAAAGATTTCGTAGTTCAATGGGCGGATATAACAAAGATGATGTCAATAAATATATTGAAAACCTTATAGAGGATTTTGAAGCCAAATTTGCGGAAAAAGACACAACTATCAAGACTATGAACGATGAACTTCTTGATCTGCGCAAAATAAATAGTGAGCAGAAAGCAAGTGAGGCTGAACTTCAGAAGGAAAGAGACAGTATAACAAAGGCTCTGATGAAGGCAAATGAAGTATCCGATCAGATAGTAAGGGAAGCAAAAGAAGCAGCTTTCAAGGAAGTGTCCGAACTTGAAGTGAAGGCTGAAGCCGAAAGAGAAAAGATAATAGACCTCAAAAAAGAACTTGCAGCTGTGCAGGCATCAGCCGCCAAAGTACTTGAAAAGTTCAACGAGGCTCTGGAAAAAACTGTAGGTACAACTGACGAAGGAAAGTAAGAATCAAATCAAGCCGTTATCAGGAGGACCTAGCGTTCTCCTTTTTTGTATATGGGGAAAGGTAAAAATATAATGGATATACTGGAATTATTAAAAAGAAATGCAAGACTCACATCACTGGAGCTTTCTGTGATGACAGGTAAGAGCATTGAAGAAGTTGAAGAAACTATAAAGAAATACGAACATGATAAAATAATCGCAGGTTATTCGGCAGTCATCAACTGGGAGAAAACAAAGGAAAATCTCGTCATTGCTTTCATCGAGATAAAGGTAACACCTGAGAGAGACCGCGGATTTGATGAAATAGCAAAGAGGATATACAGCTATAAACAGGTCAAGACCTGTTATCTTATGTCCGGCGCATTTGACATTGCAGCTATCGTAGAAGGTGAAAACCTGAAAGATGTGGCGCTGTTTGTTTCCCAGAAGCTTTCAGCGATACACGGGGTGACTTCGACGGCAACGCATTTCGTACTAAAGAAATATAAGGATAACGACCTCATATTCGAAGAAGAAGAGAAAGACCAGAGAGAGGCTATAATACTGTGAAGCAGCCAAAAGACTTTATAAGGGATGAAGTGAAAAACACCCCGCCGTCAGGTATAAGAAAATACTTCGATATGTTAAACGGTATGGATGATGTCATATCTTTGGGAGTAGGCGAACCGGATTTCGTTACACCCTGGCAGATAAGGGAATCCGCTATATATGCTCTTGAAAAGGGCAGAACGCATTACACATCGAACTCAGGCGTCCCGGAACTCAAAGCCGCTATATCAAAGATGCTTGCAAAAAAATACAG
>JBAYNV010000090.1:0-8575 GCA_041678685.1 Clostridia bacterium | reverse complement strand
CCAATATATATCCTAAGAGGCAGGTTCTGCATCGAAGCAAATGGAAGCAGTTCGAATACCTGCCTTACCTTATCCGGCAGGAAAGGCAGCGGTATTATTGCACCGGAAAGTATTTCGGTCAGTGATAAGGCGACCATTCTTACTCCAAGTGACGATAATGTATAAAATGTTGATATATATATGAACATACTGAATGCGACTACAACACCTAATCCTGTGATCATTGTTATGAGGAACATGATAAAGCTCAACAGATCAGACGGCAATGAAAGTCCGTAAGGTTCCGGCAGGAATACGGCCACCAGTATTATGGGCAGACAGCGCAGAACAGCTTTGGAGATCCTTATTGCCAGTTGTTTTGTGAACCACATGTTATACAGATCCATTGGCCTTGTGAGCTCATAGGCAATATTACCGCTTGTGATCGCGCTGAATATGTCGCTGTCCAGAAACCATGTCATGAATAATGCAAGAAAAGCCTGCTGGAGCCATACATATGACGATAGCTGAGAGAACTCCATCGGAAAAGCTGAACTGCCTGTCTTATAGAAAGCGGCATACATGAAGATAGTCATGAAACCCCAGGCGAACTGCGTTGCCATCCCTGCATATGCAGCCGCCCTGTATTGCAGGCCGTTTATGAAGCGTATCCGGAACAACGATAAATACGCTTTCATATTTTGAATTCCTCGTACAACGATACGACCATCTCCTCTGCGGTAGCGCCTTCTACGGAAATGTCCGTCACATCCGCTGATCCGCATAGATGAGATATAGCTTCTGATACCGTGATCAGATTTGTATCCACACTGAATACGGCGTGACCGTCTATCCTCTTTTGCATCGTTATACCGTTAACAGGTCCAAATTCCCCGCTGTTGTATTCCAGTGTTATGGTTTTTACTGATGAATTCCGCTTCTTCAGTTCGGATAACGTTCCGTCAAGAAGGATCCGGCCTTTCCCTATCAGTATTATCCTCTCTGACAGCGCCTCTATATCCTGCATATCGTGAGTAGTCAGAATGACTGTGGTCTTATGTTCTTTATTGATCTTTTTTATGAACTCACGCACGGCGATCTTGGAAACTGCGTCGAGGCCTATCGTCGGTTCATCGAGAAAAAGTATGCTAGGGTCATGCAGTAACGATGCCGCTATCTCGCAGCGCATCCTCGATCCGAGGCTCAGCTGCCTTGCAGGCGTCCTTATGATCTGTTCAAGATCAAGTTTTGTCACAAGCTCGTCAAGATTATCTTTATACACTTTGTCATCAATTCTATATATGTCGCGTATAAGCTCAAATGAGTCGATAACAGGTACATCCCACCACAGCTGTGACCGCTGGCCGAATACGACTCCGATGTGTTTCACATGTTCCTTGCGTGCTTTCCATGGGGTAAGCCCGTCGATGATGCATTCTCCGCTGTCAGGAGTCAGTATCCCACTCATCACCTTGATGGTGCAGCTTTTACCTGCTCCGTTAGGACCTATGTATCCGACGATCTCTCCTGTGTTTATCTTGAATGAGACATCATCCAGTGCATGTATATAGGCGTATTCCTTCTTTACAAGAGCTTTTACCGCCTCTTTAAATCCCGCATTGCGTCTTGCGACCTTAAATGTTTTGTTGATATCTTTCAGTTCGATCATATGCTACCTCATATAGTACATAAATCCAGACATATAAAAACGTCCATCCATGTTACCCATCATATCTGCCATTATTAAACTTTCAAGAGTGCTCGGTTCAAATCTTTGTGCCCTGTAAAAGCACGGATTTGTATTGTAATATGGAGTTGAAAAATAGTCAAGATTTTTTAGATATTTTCAGATGGGTTTAAGAGCATCATTAAAAACAGATAAACACCGCGTTGAGCATGTTTGGTATAAAAACGGTTTAGTTATCTTAACAGAAGCTTAGCAAATTGCCTGTTAAAGTGTTGACTTCCCCTTATCAGATGATATAAGATCGTACCGATGAATTAAAGTGAAGGAAAGATTTTACTGATGCGCGATGCGCACCCCTATGGTAACAATACTGAAAGAAGGGTTTGGGTATGGAGCTTTATAGCGGGTTCAAAACAGAAACCGACCCTGAGACTGGGCGACAGCTTATACGTCTGACTGAGTGGGATGCTTTTTGCTATCCTCTTTATTATTTCATTCCCTCTGTTACAGATGACGGGCGGTTTTTGGTCTATCACCGGTGCGATGAGACAGGCGTGCAGCTATGGGTGCTGGATCTTAAGTCGGGCAAACATCGGCAGCTGACCCACGCTGCAAACAACGCAGATGAAGCGCAATGGCGGCCATGGTGTACTCCTTGCGGCGAGGGGGTACTGGATCATCGAAGCGTGCTCAATTCCGTCAGCAACACTGTCATTTTTTATGACCGCAATGTTGCCCGTGAGATCGATATAGAGACGTTAGTGGAGAGGGATCTTTTTATATTGCCACCTGACCGGTATCCGATTTCGCAAAGCTGCGTGACCCCTGATGGCAAATGGTTCGTATTTTCGCACATAGACAAGTCCTTTTACCACGAGATGACCGCAGGGAACTGGTCGGAATATTTAAAATATCGCCCCTTGACAAAAGACTGCACCATACAGGCATATAACCTGGAGACTGGCGAAATGCGGGACATTCTGATTTTAAATGCAGTGATGCATCATATTATACCTTACGGGAACGAATATTTTGCCGTAAATCATCCGCCGACCGAATCAGGTATTCTTTTTACCGGTCTGGAAGGGCGCTGGTACACACACATCCGAACCAAGTCTGCGGACGGACGCGTGGCGAACCATTGTGCTGCAACTCAGAGAGGTATTGTGTATGAAGCCAGTAAATTCCACGGGGATAACTGCGGCGGTATCTACCACCCTTTTACCCATCGCTTCATTGAGTACAAGCTGCCTGCATTTTTCGGGTACACCCATACCGGCTACGACCCGAAAGGGGATCTGATCTTTTATGAGAATCTGAATTATGATGATACCGGCATCCACTGCCACAACATGTATAAAATGAGCCGCTATGAGCCAGACGGTCCGTGCGGTTGGGAACTGCTGATGGGGAATCGGCCGACGTTTGGCTCCCGTTCCTCTCAGAAGTCACATTTTCATCCGAGGGTCACGCCTGACAACCGCTATATCCTATTTACCGGCGGGTATGAAAAAACCCGGACGAATCAACTGTATCTGCTTGATATAGGGGATGTTGAACCGACTGAGAATTTACCTGATCTGAGTACAAAAGCTTTGAAGATATAAGGAGGGTACGATCATGAATGAAATGACCTCACGTGAACGGCTGCTGGCCGTACTGAATAAAACGCTGCCGGACCGGATCCCCATTTCTCCCCGTATGAGTTACTGGATGAGGGACTATTATGGCGGCTCGGGCTTTTTTGAACTGATGAAGATGAAGACCGAGTTCAGTTTTGACCCCATATTTCAGATCGACATCACGCCTCCGAATTTCCCCTACACCCAATTTATCGATTACTCAAAATTCAACGATATTACGGTGGACCTGCAGTCAGAACGCAAAGACAGGATGCTGTTTGTAAACCGTACGATCCATACTCCAAAAGGCGTACTGACCGACCGCATCGAATATGCGCCCAATGACCCGATCTTTGGACTGGGGCCGAATCCCGAAAAAGTGGTGGGGCTCGTCAAAACCATCGATGACCTTGAAAAGATGGCTTATCTGCTGCCGGATCCGGAGAAATTCTGCAACAGCAGCTTTGGGCTCGTGGATAAAGCGCTGGGTGATAACGGGATAGTCGAGGTGCGGCCGCATATCGGCGTTGACCATCTGCTGGTCGATTCGCTCGGGTTTGAGAATGCCCTGATGATGCTTTACGATGACCCGGAGCTGTTTAAAGCTGCGGTCAGGATGTTCCATACCTATTACAAAAGCTGCCTCATTTTTGCGCTGGAACGGGGAGCAAAAATCATTTTCGAAAGCTGGTACAACTGCAGCCTGAGCGCCGGCTGGTCACCAGCAGTCTGGAGGGAATATTTTATGCCCTGCATCATCGAGGATGCAGCCATTACCCACAGCTACGATGCCTATTTTCATTTCTATGACGACGGTAAAATAATGCCTCTGCTGGAAGATTTCAAGCAGATAAAGATGGATCTGCTGTCGACCCTCTGCCCGAAGGAATCCGGTGGTGATGTGGATGCGGTGGTCATCAAGCAAAAGCTGGACAAAGTGACGGCTTTAAAAGGCTATGTAAGCCTTACGAAAATTCTAATGGGCACCGTTTTTGAAGTCGAAGAAATGACCCGATATGCCTGCGAAGTGCTGGGTAAGGGTGGCGGATATATTCTGGGCACCAGCGATTCCATCCGCAACGGCAGCCCGATCGAAAATGTCCGTGCCTTTTTCGAAAACGGCAGGAAGTACGGAAAATATTAAGGAAGTTTCCGCGTAAGATGATCTTTATGGGACATCATATATTTACTTTCTGTTACAGTATTTCCTTATAGGACAGACATCACAGTCCGGTTCAGCAGTGCATATTTTACCGTATCCGGCAGAACAGAAATATGATAACAGCGCATCGATCTGTGCGAGCATGGCATCATTGTTACTTCTTGATAATAACGCGACAGCGCTTACCACATCTTTGTCTGACGCCACAGGCGATCTTGAATAACCGAGCCTTTCCGCGCCAAGCATCCTTCTTTTGGATCCGTCAGGTATTACAGCATCGACTCCTACATTTCTAAGATATTCGAAGGCCAATACATATCCTATATATTTCATTTTGTATCTGCCTTCTGATAATTCCATGGCGATCTCTTCCGCCTTATACCTGTTCAGGTAAAGATCGATATTTCCGTATTCACGTCCGATCTGTTCAAAGACGCCTATGTTATACGGCAGGCTTTCCATCTGCTGCTTTGTGTTTATGTTACCGCACTTCAGATTTAAAATAGCGTCTGTGAAATACGATGCCGGCTGGCTCAGTATTTTTTTCCTGTCATATTGAAAAAACAATGCATCTATTACATCCAGATGAGGTTCGATGTTTATCCATTTTGTCTGACTGCTCAGCTGCGCATATATAAGTCCCTTGAGATGATCCGAAAATGTATATGTTTTCCCGTTATGGCGTTCATATATGTTTTTAAGATACGGTGCGAATGCATGACTGTCAGGATCCTCTTCGAAAAACTTCCTGAGCCCTTCATATATGCCTTTGTCCTTTTCGATACCTGAGTTCCTTATAAGGTTTATGACTCTGTAATTTGTATTACCTGTGTCCATGTTGTCCCCTTCCCCGGGTGTGCCTGACAGGATATTTCCGTTTTTCTATCTGATCTTGCATAACAGCACGTAACCATCCACGCCTGACGCTATAGTGGAGTATTGTACTATATCCATTATGCTTTCATCTATGTATATATTATCGGTTTTGGAATAGATATAGCAATATTTTTCGTTATCATATTCAAATCCGATATATTTCTCATTCAAAAGTTCCCTGTAAAACTGCTCCATGCATAAGCCTTCGCTGTACAGATAATATGCTGTCGGGCAACCGACGTAACGTATATGCCATGGTTCATACAGCGCTATCTGAGTATATTCTTCCGTACCCCTTGGATATCGTACTGTAAATCCGTATTTATGTGCATTTTCCTTTATCCATTGGACATACGGTTCATACTGTGAGCTTTCATCCAATACGGAGCCAAGCGTTATAACGTCCACTGTATATCCGTTATGGTGTTCGCTGCATCCTGGTATCGCCGTCCTGCCTGCGGTATACTCATAAGCCTCATCGTATGTCATGCTCTCTTCATTCACCCTTTTATTGACCCAATAATAGAATGAACCGCTTTGCGTATCAAATGACCTGTAAGCGCTTGCCACCGTCAGATCAAGACTGCTGTCTTCATTTATTGATCCGACGATCAATGCTTCAAGAGCCGCCTTTGCTTCTTCTAAGATATAAAGATCCTTTCTTTCTGATGCCACATACGTAGGATCAGTGAGCGGGACCAATCCTGTTATACCGTCAACCTCCTGCTGCGTGATCGGATTTTCCCTGTTTATTATTCTTAAGAACACGGATGCATCATTGCTGTTCTTTTCCGTTTCTTTGAGATAAACGCTTCCGTCCCTGTTTCCCATAAGGTATGCCGCTTTAGTATAGTATTCTGAAGATATAGTGATTTTACCAAGATAATTCCCTGTCTCATAAAATACTTCCGTATCTAATACAAATCCTTCACTTCCAAGATCACATATGGTTGTATCCGGAAGATAGCATATGACAATATCATCATCTGTCAGGCTGTTATCCAGTATCTTCTTCAGTTTTGTATCCAGTATCTCCGTTTTAGGATCAAACTCTCCGGATAATCCTTCATTGAGACCTTCTTTTAACAGTATTTCTTCTGACGGCAGGAAAGAAGCCTCCTGCGATATCTCATTACTTTCAGTTGGTGACCCATTGTCGCACGCAGTCAGTATCAAGGCTGTTGTCATGAGCAGTAGTAACGATAATATATACTTTGTTTTCTTCATCATTTTATCGCATCACGCCTTTAGAAGTTCTTCCACGTCTTTGCTGTCGTACTCATACTTATTGTTGCAGTAAGGGCATACCGCCTCGATTACTTTTTGTTCTCTGGCAACTTCCATAAGCTGCTTTTTATCTATGGTCAGCAATTTCTCCATTATATTTTCCCGTGAACATCCGCAGGAGAATTTAAGCGGTACTTCTTCCAGTATTTCCGGCTGTCTGTCTGAAAACAGGAAATTTATCAGTTCCACAGGAGACTTGAGGTCATACAGCAGTTTTGAAATGTTATCGGTCAGCGATACCCTCTGTACAAGCTCCTTTAATACGCTGTCCGGCGTGTCAGGAAGCACCTGTATCATATAACCGCCGGATGCAAGCAATATCCCTTCCCCGTTAAAATATGTTCCCAAAGCGCATGCTGTGGGCGTCTGCTCGCTTTTTGTGTAATATGCGGCTATATCTTCTGCGATCTCACCTGAAACCAGATCTATCACTCCCGTATACGGTTCTTTCAATCCGAGGTCTCTGACAATAGTAAGTCTGCCCGGCATCAGTATGTCCTTTATCCCCTTTATGTCTTTCCTGTATGTGGTATAGTCGTTGTTTATCACATAACCCTTGACTACACCTTTATGTTCGCTTATGGCTGTCAGCCCCTTTATCGCATTCTTTGTGCTGATGCTTAGCGCTATAGTTTCATTTTCACTGAAATATGACATCATTCCTGCTGCGGTGAGCAGCCTTCCAAGAGCCATTGCAGCGATTATATTCAACCCATGCCTTCTTATGGCTTCGTTTACCGTATCGGTGCTCACTGCCGCATATATTCTGACTTTCTTATCATAAGCAAATGCTTTTACTATCGAATCCATTTTCCCTGTCCTTACCCATTATTTCTTTTTAAATACCATGAACTGTCTTTCGCAGTTCGCGGCTGGTTTTCTTTCGGACATATCGCCTAAGACTGCGATCAGGTCAAATCCGCTTTCTTTGGCCATGTTTGTGATCTCTTCTGTATCGTATGCCTTTTCCCTGTTGGATGTATCATATCTTCTGTACAAGCCGGTTTCCCTGTCTTTTACATAGTATACGATATCCATCCTGCATATCCTGCTCTTCGGATCATATTGATTCACCCAGGTATATGATATGTCTTCTGATGACTCATAAAATATATTATCAGCATAAACATTCAAAAACCTGTACTGTGTGTTCATATCAAAGATAAAAAGGCCTCCCTGTTCCATAAACAGGGAAACCTTTTTAAAACCTTTCAAAAGCTGTTTCATATCGGTGATATGGTTTATGCAGTCAAGAAAACTTACCGCTGCGCCTATCGTTCCGAAAAGATCCAGGTCCTGCATCCTCTGATCGATATACTGTATATCGTTTGTGTCTTTTGCAAGTGCGATATTCAGCATTTCACAGGAAGGATCCGTGCCTATCATGGAATACCCGATGTCGCGCAATGCGCATGTAAGAGTGCCTGTTCCGCAGCCCACATCAAGAACTATCTCAGGCTTTTTATCCATGTATTTGTTTATAAGACCATCGAAATATGATGCGTAGGATATATAATCCACATCTTTCATCAACAGATCATATATTCCCGCTACGGAATCATACATCATTCTGCATCCTTTAATAACTCAATCGCTTTAAGCAGCTGGGCATCATTCTCCTGTTCAAGTTCAGACACATATGTATCTTCAAATCCCTCTGCAGGAAGAACCTCTATATCCGGTATGATACCTATTCCGTCTATGCAGTTGCCATCCGGAAGAAGGTACTTATAGCTGGTGACACGTACCTGTGAACCGTCTTCAAGATCATATACGCTCTGCGCAACGCCTTTTCCGTATGTGGTCATTCCCACTATCGTGGCAAGTCCGTAATACTGCATCGCGCCGCTGAACAGTTCGGAAGCTGAAGCTGAATTTCCGTTCACGAGAACCACCATAGGCAGGCTTATGGCATAACTGTCTGCCGTATATTCCTCGCTGTACCCCGTGCCGTCAGCCAGT
>JBAYNV010000089.1:0-8624 GCA_041678685.1 Clostridia bacterium | reverse complement strand
GAGATCGATTTTGTAGTAAACCGGGGCGCGAAAAAGTATTATATCCAGTCCGCGCTCAATATGTCTGACGAGAGCAAGTCAAAACAGGAGCTTCGCCCGCTTCTGGCCGTGAATGATTTCTTTAAGAAGATCATCATATCTAAGACCTCGATGAAGCCATGGACAGACGAGGTAGGCGTTGTTCGGATGGGGTTATATGATTTTCTTCTGAACGAGGACAGTCTAAACCTGTGAACATGTATAAATACGAATATTGAAACGAAACCGGACGACGGTTGATGATTTGAACACTATAATTGATTAACAGTATCTATTTTCACCTAACTTCCCAAAAAATACATAGCTTCCCGCCAAGGCAAAGATATGTTTTTTATTTCTTCTTATGATACAATCGGTTTTATATGAGATGAAGGAAATATTATAGCTGGATCGGGTTAAGCTAATATTGCCTGACACGCACACCTGTCGATGAATTTGGAGGTAACTGATGGATATAGAAATACGAAAACTGACTCCTGATCTTGCAGAAGATTATGTGCATTTTTTTGATACTACACCACACGATAAAAACGTGGATGAACATAAATGCTATTGTGTGTGTTGGTGTAATGATGATTATGAAGGTAAAGACTTTTCAACAGCAGAAAAAAGAAGAAAATGCGCCTTACAATATGTCAAAGGCAATAACATTCAAGGTTATCTTGCTTACAGCGGTGATGCGGTCGTTGGATGGTGCAATGCTAACACGAGATCAGACTGCCTGAAATGCATCAGTTGGAGAAGATTCATGGATTATGTACCTTTAGAGGAATCTGATCCGAGTATAAAGGTGAAATCTGTATTCTGTTTTGTGATCGCACCTCAGATGAAGAGAAAAGGCATTGCAACGCTTCTATTAGAGCATGTATGTAAGGATGCGATCCAGGATGGCTTTGACTTTGTAGAGGCATACCCGTACAAAGAATCCAGCTATCAGTCATCAGATTTTGGAGGCCATTCTGAGATGTATATGAAAAGTGGGTTTTATGTGTCTTTGGAGACTGAACGAGGGCTTATAATGAGAAAGTCACTAAAGTGATCTCATAGGTCATTCCCGAAAACTCCATCGATATAAAGTTGAGCTCGATGATCTGCTAAAGTGATATACCATCAACTTTGGAAGACTGGACTTACCGCAGGGGCAGATCCCTATAATGATTTTACAGGTTCCGTATCTATAAATGCAATCAGACGATTCAGATACAGGTCGCTATTTTTAAGTTCACTTACACTTTTCAGCAAAGAATCACCACGCAAACAACATAGCATAAAAATCTATAAAAATTAAGTTTATGCTGTCAATAGCACAAATACAGCAATTTCCAACTTTTTATGCTGCGTTTCAATTTTTCCGATCTGCCTATCAGCAGCATCTGAAGCATCATATAGGTCAGAATATTATCTGCGAATACCACGCTTTGCATGCAGTTCAGATTCTGTATCAGAAAAGAAGGTATGTCTTTCTTTTTTTGCGAGAATCACTAAATAGTGATTTTGTTATCAAAAGATAAAGTAGTAATTGACAACATATCAATTGATAGCATATAGTATCTATATGGAGGCGAGGTGTGAGCCAAAAGTTTATTTCATCAGAGGATGATGTAAAAGAATTTCTTAAGGAGCTTAAAGCTGTATTGACCGATCCGACATTTGATATATCGAAAGATTTAGATATTCTACCGAAGAAAAAGGACGAGTCACCAATAGATCCGTATACGACATTTAATACTATGCAAGCCCTCGGATTTGATAGACATGATGTACTTACACAACTGCTTGCATTAGATATTTCTGAATATATGGAAACACTTATAGATGATAGAGATAATAACTTGCCTTGCTTCTTTGCATTTGGGAAAACAATGAAAAGTCGTGAAGTGTACATAAAGGTTAAGATACGTGACAGAAAGAGCTGCAAAGTGTTTTGTGTTTCTTTTCATTTTGCAAGATATCCAATTACTACCGATAGACCATACGCTTAAACCAGCAAGAAAGGGGTGAATGAAAATGAATAATGATTATTTAATAAGAACAGTTGAAATGGATTGCCCCGTTTGTAATAAAGTCCATTCATTGGAACAAAGAAAACGGCTGACGCAATCGATTGTAAAAGACGAAGTTGTGGATTATGAAGAAACATATTTTTTGTGTCCGTCAAGTAATGAAGAGGAAAATGAATTCGTTCCAGCCGGAATAATGGATGAAAATCTTTTAAGAGCGAGAGATGCATATCGAAAGAAGAAAGGATTATTAACTTCCGATGAAATAATGGCAATAAGAAGTTATTATGGTTTAGCCCAGAGTGACTTTTCTTTTCTGCTCGGGTGGGGAGAAATTACAGTTACAAGATATGAGACTAAAACCATACAGGATGAAACATACGATAATATGATGAGAATGGTTCGCGAAAATCCGATGTTTGCGTTGGAATGTGTTGATAAAAACAGGGATAAATTTAATCCGGAAAAGTATTCCCGCATTCGAAAGAACATCGCATCCAAAGTTGAAGGAGAGGGAAATCTTTATCTAAAGAAACAAGAGATCTGTAGTCTCTATGTAAAATACCCGGAAGAAACGGAACTTAATGGTTTTAAGCAGTTGGATATAGATAAGGTGGCCAGTGTCATCGGTTATTTTTCTCTGTATGTAAAAAACTTATATAAAGTGAAACTAATGAAGCTTTTATGGTATGCTGACTCAATTTTCTTTAGAAGATATGGCAAATCTATGACCGGATTGGTTTATCGTCACATGCCTCTTGGGGCTTTGCCTATTGCCTGCGATGAGATAATATTGTTACCTATGGTAAGTGTTGTAGAAGAAATGATCAATGATGTAATTTGTTATCGAATCCAACCTAATCAGGAAATTAATATTTCTGACTTTTCCCTTGAGGAGCTTAATGTTTTACAGACCGTTGCAACCAAATTCAAGGACTTTAAATCCAAAGAAATCATTGATTATATGCATAAAGAAAAAGTATATAGTGATACCCTGCCAAATCATATAATCCCATATAGTTTAACAAAACCATTAAATGAATTGAAGTAGTATATAATGACAATTAATAGTAAAAAGAATAGGATTAATTCCTATCCTTGTAAGTAGAGAAGGTACTATGATATGGGAAAAAAGAAAATTATATTGCATTCACTTCTATTCTTGTTTACAACGTTTATAACGATTTTGATATCATATATTACTAGCGATAGATTAATATGGTCGTTTAAATTAGGTTATTTCGGAATTATATGTTACAGGATTTTTGTATCATACTGCTTATATCTTTTAATTATATGGGTTTGCACTAAAACGATCTCTTTACTTCATAAAAAAATTTTCCTATTTTTATACATAGCTTTGATTATAGGTTTTATATTATCCAGGAATATTGATGTTGCAGCAATAAATTTGCAGCTTGGGAAAATTGATGATTACTCTGTATTTACTTTTATAGGAAACATATTTATGTTCCTGCCGGTGAGTTTTTTAATTAAGTATTTATATATAATCAGAACTGTATATACAATTTTATTAATTTCCGTTTCCATTATCATATTGGAAGTATTGCAATACATATTGAATAAAGGTTGTTTAGATATCAATGATATTATACTAAATATTTTTGGATGTTTATTGGGGATAATACTATTTGATATATCAAAAAAATTAAAAAACAAAATAAAGGAAAGATAATTCATTAATAACGGTTGCAGTACTAATTTATATATTATCTCTTAAAAACTGACTTATTTCTGAGCTGTTTATTGAGGTATTAAACCAAACAAATATGTAGGCTGAATTTACAAGATGAATTTATTAAGAATAAGCGAACATACTATTCATATTAGCTTTAAAGAATAGCTTAAGCATGAGCATAATGCAAGGCTTTGGTCCGGTATCTGTATTCACCTGACCTGACGGTGAAAAGGATCAGAAGGACTTCAACCTTTATAGTTTTTCCTTTTCCTTTTAAGATCACTTGATATATAATTCATTCTGTTCAACAATGGAGAAACGATCATGCTGATAGAAAATAATGTATCACTGAAAAATGCACTCGCCAATCAAATAGTATTACTGACCGGTGGCGGAGGCGGAATAGGCTTTGAAGCTGCAAAAGCTTTCGCTTATTTAGGAGCGAGAGTGATTATCGCGGAACTGGACGCAGAGAAAGGTATGTATGCAGTAAAACATATCAACGAGTTTTTCGATCAGAATATAGCTGAATTTTATGAAATCGATCTGGCCGATGAAGCTGCCGTTTACCGCTTATGCGATCATGTCCTTACTAAATACGGCTGCCCGGATATTATCTTTAATAATGCAGCTTTCATTCGGATCGGCGCTGTCGAGGATGTGGATATTGCTTTCTGGGATAAAAGTTATTTTGTTAATTTCAAAGCGCCTTTACTTTTAGCAAAGCGTTTTCTACCTGCTATGAAAAAATGTAACAAAGGTACAATAGTATTTGTGTCATCTTCCGGCGCTTCTCCCTATATGGGTGCTTATGAGGTTTATAAAACGGCACAGGTCGAGCTTAGCAATACACTGGCTATGGAGCTGGAAAATACAGATATCCATACCTATACTATCGGTCCTGGTCTTGTAAAAACCGAAACAGCGATGAAAGCAATCGAAATTGTAGCAAAAAGCATGAAAATAGGCGTTGATGAGTTTTATATGATGAACAGTCAGCACATTTTAGATGCAGAAAGCGCGGGTGTTGGGTTTGCTTTATCAACTTTAAATGCGAAAGTATATAATGGTCAGGAAATCGGCTCTATCCAAGTACTGATGGACTACAATATGATCAATGTTGATCATTCAACAGATGACGCTGCATATAAAGTAATCAATGAAGTACAAAAAAAAGCTTTTGAAAAAATACTAAAAACTTTTAAAGAGCAATATGACGGATGGCGGGCAATGAATGTATTTGAGAGGCAATGGGTTTTTAGGGATCTTAAGAAAAACATGGGGCAGTCCGCAGAGCAGGTGTTAGAAAAATTAAAAACTATCGATGACAGTATCAAAAAGAATGATTACCTATCCATTCCCTCGGATAAGCTTTTTTTTGAAAAGCTGGAGAATTATTGGAAACATCAGTTGAAACTTTTACTGGGATATCAAAAAGATAAAAGTAAACTTCTGGAGCATTCAAGAATAATACAGGAATGGATATCGGACATAGAGAAGTTTTTATCTTAATTCATAATATTGGGATGGTGGTAAGCAAAATGGATATAGTGATAGGCGCACTGATCGGACAAGGTGCTACAGCTGATGTATTTGATATAGGAGATAACAAGGTCGTTAAGTTATTTCATTCAGGCTATTCTGAAAATGCCAGGATCCGGGAATGGGAGAACTCAATATTACTTGATCAGGTCGATATACCGATCGCCAAGAGTTATGGGATGATCACCTATAAAGACCGATATGGGATCGTCTATGACAAGATCAACGGTGTATCCTTACTGGAAATTCTTTTACAGACATATGATGTTGAAAAATATGCAAAAGTCATGGCAGACATACATAAGCAACTGCTCAGTAAGGATCTGCCGGGTGCTGCAAGCATAAAAAGCATTTTACAGAGGAATATCGAGCATGCCGATGGTTTAAGCGGCATAAGCAAAGCAGGACTGCTGGATATGCTTCATGCATTGCCTGACAGTAACGGGTTGTGTCATGGTGATTTTCATTTTGGCAATATACTCATGACACAGCAGGGATGTTATGTAATTGATTTTATGAATATCTGTAAAGGTCACAGGTATTCCGATATAGCGCGAACGGTGTATTTGACCGAGTTTACTCCTGTTCCAAAGGATATGCCTGACAGAGAGAAAATACTGGAAATGAAAACATATGCTGCAGATTTTTACCTGAAGGAAATGGGTGTCAGAAGAGTTGATCTGTCGGACTGGTTAACAGTGACTTTTGCAGCAAGGCTTTATGAGACAGGGAGCGGACCTTCTGATGAAAGGGAACACATCATGCAGTATCTGTCGAAGAAAGGGTTTTAGCTATTTTCCTTCATTAATAAGAACGGCATCACCGTTGCTGCAGTGTTTATTATCACATGAGAACCCTCGATAAGATCGATCCTGGCATGGGGTACGAATTTCGCTAAGCGTTTGGCAGCCTCTTTCGTATCGGTCGTTATATCATCTTTTCCTGCGATCATAAGCACAGGCATCGTAAGGTTTCGCATCTGCTCGTCAGAAAGAACCCAGAATGCGCCGGTAATAGGATTAAAGTCAGCCATTACCAGACTCATGAATTCCATTACCTCCTTTGGAACAGCTGTATCAGCGAAAATGGCATTTTTAACAGATGCAGCGCTGTCAGGATCTTCTGATATATTAGCAGTCTTTGCTAAAAATGACTGTCTTGCCGGTACTATACCGGCAGGTGCAAGAAGAACAAGTGCTGATGTTCTTTTTGGAAAAGCCGCAGCAAAATGCAAAGCAAGCCATCCTCCCATCGAATTTCCCATGATGACAGCCTGACTGATATCCAGCTTTTCCAAAAGCTCGCTAAGCCAACGCGTATATTCATCAGTATCTATATCCAGCCGGGTTTCCTCGCTGTTGCCCGCTTCTCCCAGTGTGTCAACGGCAAAAACATGGAAATTACTCATCAGTACCGGTATATCTCCAAGCCACATGGCGCTGTTGCTGCATGAACCATGTAAAAGGACCAATGCCGGATATCCGGGCTGTCCTGCTTCCAGAACAAACGTCTTACCGAAGGATGTATCCACATACTTCTGTCTGAACGGGAAAAAGCTCAATATGCCATTGTAGTACTTACGTATCCTGTCGCGCCCTTCGTCAGATTTAAACACTTTGATCTTATTCATTTCTTATCTCCTTTAATTATGTTCCAATTATTACTTATTATTACCAATATTAGGAACAATAACACATAATAAGAAGTGTGTCAAGGGTATAATTAAGAAATACTCAGGTTGGATCCTGAGTATTTCTTTGATTTTACAGATCATCATATTTACTTTTCCGGCTTAATATATCTTGTCGCTTTACCCTGGCCTACGCATTTTATACGGTCATCCCTGACCATGACGCCTAGTACGGCTTCCACAGTGGTAGGGCTTATATCCGGCAGTATCTGACAGATGTCTGCTTTTGACAGGGGAGTCTGGCTGTCATATACAGTCGCTTCGATGCGGCCCTTTTTTGTGATACGCTTGCCATCGGTAATAATAAAACGTTTATCAAGTTCCAGATAACAGGTATGGAATGATGAAAGAAAGTCTGATACGAAAATGAAATAGGCATTTTGATCCACATCCCGATCTGTGGACGATCGCCTCAGCGCTTCATCATAGTTACCTTTGTTATTACTTATCTGCTCCTCGAACGAAATGTATTTGCCCGCATCATAGCCGTTATTGTAGAGAAGCAGCAACGACAAAAGACGGGACATTCTGCCATTGCCTTCACGGAATGGATAAATGCACAGGAAATCCAGGATAACGCATGGGATCAGAAGGAGCTTATTTATATCGGGATCGTTATTTGCTTTTACATACGCAAGCTCCAGCTGCTCCATCGCATATTCCGTCTCAGAGGCGGGGGTCGGACGGAAACGGACTTTTCTGTTTCCGCTGTCATCCACTTCAACGATCATATTATCTTCGGTTTTATACTGGCCGCCAAACTTATATCCTGTAAAGGACATCATTATTTTATGCAGGGCGAGGATATCGCTCTTCCTAAAATCAAGCAGGGCATGATTCGAATGCACTTCACAAAGCGCATCCCTGTAACCTGCGATCTCCGCCTCTATTCGGTTTATAGGCGCGCTTTTTCTGCCTATAATTCCCTTTATCCGGTCAGGGCTCGTGAAAATACCTTCGATGGCATTTGAACTTTTAATGGACCGTACTTTTGCTACAGTTTCCAGTCCGGTGAAAACCCTCATATATTCTGCTTTATGGACATCGGCCATGGTTTTAAGTGAAGCAATACCGGCGATAAGATTCACAAGGTTTGCAGGTATCAGTCCATCCTTTAAAAAAGTGTAGTCAAAAGTTCTCATATTTTCCTCCGTCATGCATATAATAGTAGCAGATATGTGCAGAAAGTCAATGTACTGCATATTAAATTATACTATGTGCATAAAAGATAAAGACCGGGTGTACCTATCATGACAGAATACTTTTCGTCATTGGATGATATATAATATAGGCATGCATTGAATAGGAGATAAATAACGATGACTGAAAAGAAACGGTATACAGCGGAACAGGCTAAGAAATATGGTGAGAGACTTGGGATCGGCTGGGATAAATTTGATATTGAACAGTTCCGTATGGGAATGGATGTAGAACTTGAACATGGCAGGATAAGCCCTCTTACGAACGTGACGGATGATGATCCTCTGATCACAGCTAAAATAGCCCTTGCTCATCTGAATGAATTTCCTGACTATTATACCAGGCTTGAACAAATGGAAGAAGAAGCTGAAAGCTACTGGGATAACAATAAGTAAAAAAGCCCGCATAAGATAATGACTTAAACTGATGACCATATCAATTAGGGATAAGATAT
>JBAYNV010000088.1:0-8732 GCA_041678685.1 Clostridia bacterium | reverse complement strand
GTATTACATATATTTTTACCTGTCATATCTGTCTTTTCTGCATTATTGATCAGCCATTCTTCAAAATCGGGATAGCTTTTAACTGTTCTCAATACAGAAAGTATCAGCGATCCAAGAGTATCAAACGACTTGCCATGTCCCAGCGTATTCATAAGTTTTATAAATCCCGGACTTCCATTGGACAGTCTTTCAGAATATGTTTCCTTAATCGCATTATCCAGTAATTTCGATGATAAAGCCTCGTCCGTCACTGAAAAGCCCGGATCACAGTCAAGCAGATTGAAATTTGCCCTTATCACTTCCGTACAGAATGAATGCAAAGTGCATATGCTTGCCCTGTTGATATTCATAAGCTGCTTTTTAAGGTACAGGTTTGTCCTGTTCTTTGCAACGCTTTCCTTTAGTTCTTTTCTTACTCTTTCTTTGATTTCGGCGGCAGCTGCATTTGTGAATGTAGTGACAAGTATGTTTTCAGGTCCTATCGGTTCCTTTTCATCAGTGAGCAGAACTATGATACGCTCTACAAGAGTTGCTGTTTTTCCGGATCCTGCAGCAGCAGAAACAAGAACATCCTTGTGCCTGAGATTGATCGCCTTATTCTGTTCTAATGTCCATTCTACCATTCCAATTCATCGTCCTTTTTAGCATTCACAAAATTGTACCTGCATTGTCTTTTTTCTGGATCAAATCCGCATAAGTTATTGTAAGGACAGTATTTGCAAGCTTCATTTGTTTTATCATATATGGGTTTTACAGGAAATACCCCTTTATAGATGCTGTCACCTGCTTCTTTTATAAGAAATCCGATCCTTTCATATATTTTATCTGCTGTTTCACTGTTTACTATCCTGTTTTTGGATATGTGATCTTTATCAATGATATCGAAAGTATTGTTTTCCTTGTACTCAAAGGAGTATCCCTGAAGCATTTTACCTTCATCAGACATATCAGACATATCGCTTTTCTGTACCTCGCAGAAATCCTTCTCGACCGTCATATAATACATGCCCAGCAGTCTGGCGTTCTTTGTTTTATGATAAACATAAGCGTATAAGGCAAGCTGTATCTCGTACCCTTCCTTTATTTTATATAGTGCTAGATCCTTATCAGCGGACTTATAGTCGATTATTCTGAAATATTCTTCACCATTTATACATGCTGAATCTACTCTGTCTATCTTTCCGTTCAACTTCACGGTTTTACCGTTCAAATCGATTATCAAGGCAGGTATATCCTTATTGTCCCCGAATCCTGCTTCAAATGATGAAGGATGTAACTGCTCCTTTTTTAATATTTGTAATGATTCATATATGGTATTTGAAACCTGCTCTATTGAACGATTCTGAATAAATTCCAGAAGGCGGTCCCTTTTAAAAAGCCTTTTCATCTCTGCATTTTCATCAGATGCACTGTTGCACATCCCATATATCTCGTCATATGTATATTCCTTTGTATTATTTTCATCAGTGATTTTTTTCATTACTTTTGATATGACAAGATGCTTCATTGATCCCAGCTGAGCTGAGAAATTTGAGAAAGTGCTCCTTTCCTGAATACCTATACCATATCTCATCAGGAAACTGTATGGGCAAAGTACATATTTCTCAAGCATTGAAGCGCTGCAGTTCAGATCATTTTTAAATAGTTTTTCTGCCATTTCCTGATCCGATATACCGCTTGTATCTGTATACTCCAGCAGCAGCCTGCCCAATTCATTATTCTTAAAGACTTCACCGATACTGTCATCGTGGTGGTTGAACAGATAATTAAAACCAGTCTTAAGGTTATAAACATAATCCTCATCATGAATATCATTTCTGCAGATCGTCACTATATCAGGCATCAATTCCTTAACTCTTGAGATCATCGCAGCCGGTAGTATATAAGCTCCATCACTGTTATTGACCGAATAACTTAGATAAAAGTATTTATTCGATAACTGCAGCAAACTGTAAATTATGTAATCGCTTTCATATTCCTGTTCTATTGTGCTCATGGAGAAATCGTAACCGCTTTCATGAAGAAAATTTATTTCATCATCGTTGAAAAAGAAATTCTCTTTGACAGTTACCGGGAACATGCCGTCATTAACACCTATCATATATACCGCTTCGTACTCCCTGACATCTGTTCTTGCAGCACCTGAGATGAAAACACAGTCATTGGTCATTGGCGTTACTCCCACTGTTTTCTCCATGAATGCTGATTGAAGTATGTTTTGATAGTATTCGGCTGAGTGTTCGTTATCTTCGATGACCAGCACCATCTGGTTGAAAAGATCCATTAAGGTGTTGTAACACTGTTTTGTTTCCTCATTGCTGTATATATCACTGCATAATGATATATCTTTTGATATCCTCTCATATATACCCAGATCATTAAGGATATCATACAGGCCGGTAACAAATGCTCTGGGTTTTACACCGCCTCTGATACTGTCATGAAAATCATTGAACATCCCCATGATCTTTATCCTAAGCTTGTTGACTATAAAATCATCTTCGGTTTTTTCGTAATTCCATTCCTTATTCCATATACCCTTCCCCTGTATACCCCACTTGATAAGGTAATTCTCTAAAAGAAATGCGTCATCTTCGCATACAAATGAATACTTGTTCTTGATCAGTCTGCATACAGCTTCATAACTGAAATTATCGGTATAAAGCTCAAGGATCGCAATAACATACATAATGAGGGGATTTTCTGTGATTTTTTTTCTTCTGTTAATATAAAAAGGTATATCATACTGTGAAAACACTGAAGCTGCGATCCTGGCATATTCCTCGTTATTGCCAATAACGACCAGCATATCCTTGAATCTCATGCCGCAGTTCCTGATATTTCCCATGATACTGATAGCCGTATATTCTATTTCATCATATATATCATGTGCTTTATATATTCTGATATTATCTGTTCCATCACATACTGCTGGCTTTGAAAGAAAATAATTCCTGTATAAATGACCAATGACTTTGTTCTCATTTTCAGGATCACTGAGTATTTCCTCTTTCAGCGGTATATTCATTACCTTTCCGGCATCTGCGATCTTCTTACGCGTCATCATAGGCCGGATGAATACAGTATCTTCATGGTCACCCGCCGTATCACTCATACAGAGTGAAATATTCACAGTATCTGCCTTTTGCATGAGACGCTTTATGATATTGAATTCCTGTACAGTGAAATAAGAAAATCTGTCGAACCATATCATCGCACCGTCAAATCTGTCTGTATCACTTATATGATCGCACAGATATGTCATACCGTCGCTTTCATCGGTAAATGTTTTTTCCGCTAATTCTCTTAAATACTCGCCATAAATATATGCTATATCACTGAATTTATCCTTTTTTGATGCTGATATGCTGTCTTTTTTTGTACATGCATTCAGATCGTCAGGAGTGACTCCGCTTTTTTTCAGTTCCTCAATAACATTCTTCATTTCGTATGCAAAATCAGGATATGCTCTTGACCTGCTGTAATACTTAAGATCCGTAGCTTTAGCGTTTAGTACCTTGTACAGAAGCATCATCTTGCCTGCATTATCAGCTATGTTTTCCTTCTGTACATAACTGATATCAAACAGTCTTTGGGTAAGTCTTCGAAAAGTCATTACCTCTGCTTTCATGAGGCCTTTATCCATGGCTAATATCTCCTCATAATATGAAGAAAACTGCTCAGGTATAATGACTATCAATCTATGCTTGGTTTTGGTTGATATCTCTTTGTTTATCTCATCTATGAATTTTTTTGTGATGCTTTTTCTGTTCGGGCCGCAAAGCAATCTTATACTCATTTATAATTCACACGCAATTTTCGCAGCTACCTCCGCATTACTGCATACAAGCTTGATATTTGCGTTAAGACTCTCCCCCTCAGTTATTACCTTGATCTTATCAAGAAGATATGGAGTTATATCCTTACCTTTAATATCATCGACCTCGGCATCCTTTAAAGCCTGTTCTATTACCGAATCGATATATTTCCTATCCATTGAATATTCACTGGGGATAGGGTTTGCAATGATCAGGCCTCCATTAAGTCCCAATGCCCATTTTGTTCTGATTATATCCGCTGCCTCTTTTGCATCAGCGATCATATGATCCACTTTGAATCCGCTATCCGCAGTATAGAAAGCAGGAAATTTTTCTGTTTTCCATCCCAGAACAGGAACACCGAGAGTCTCAAGATATTCCAATGTATGCCCTATATCCAGTATACTTTTCACGCCGGCACATACGACTGCGACATTGGTCCTTCCAAGCTCCTGCATATCTGCTGAAATATCAAATGTTTCTGAAGCGTTTCTGTGTACGCCTCCCACTCCTCCGGTCGCAAATACCTTTATCCCGGCCAAAGCAGATATTATCATCGTGGTAGCAACTGTAGTATCGCCATCCCATTTGTTTGCGATCACGGTTGCGATATCTCTTCTTGAGGTTTTCTTCACATCCTTTGCAGTTGCAAGATAATATAGCTCATCTCTTGACAGTCCGGCTTTCATCCTGCCTTTCAATATGGCGATCGTTGCAGGTACAGCACCGTTTTTTCTTACTATATCCTCACACATTTCCGCCGTTTCCATGTTCTGGGGATATGGCATTCCGTGGCTTATTATCGTTGATTCCAGAGCCACAATAGGTCTTTTGTTTTCCAAAGCTTCTTTAACTTCTCTTGAATAATCTATCATCATAACCCCTCCTTGCGTAATATGATTTACTAAAAGCGATCACATCGTCACTGTTAATGTCTGCGTTTACCGCACTGATCTTTCCAAGTGTCATATAACTCATCACAGAGGCGAAACGCATGCTTTCCAGCATCGACAACCCCTTGACGTTTCCATATACCAGACCTGCTGCATATGCATCTCCTGCTCCATTTACAGAAACGATGTCCCCTGTTTCGACTGCAGGCACATGTATCAGCTTTCCTTTGAAATACCTGGTGCTTCCATCTGATCCTTCGGTGACACATATACTGTTGTCATATTTCGTGGCCATTGAGATAGCATTTTTTGTATCATACGGCATATCATAGAGGCTTTCAAATTCCTGTGTGTTGAGCTTAACTATAGCTACATCCTTAATACATCTTTTCAATTTTACCGCCTTTGCAGAGGAAACGCATTCAGCAATGATATTTTTATTATAGAATTTGCAGAGAATATACTCCAGCATTTCCTGTGAAAGATTACAGTCGACAAGTATACATTCAGCTCTGTTTATCAGCTCAGTTTCTTTGTCGATGAAAGTAAATGGTATGTTCGTGATCGCTGTAGAGTCGCATACAGCTGAAAGCAAGTCACCGTTTTTATCCACAAGCGACAAATATGCGCCTGATGGATGATCGCATCCTGTATATGAATGTGTTATCCCTATCCCAATCTCGGTACAGGATCTTTTTAATATATCACCAAAATAATCATTCGAAAATGCCGTGATGAATTCCGTTTTTAAGCCTAAACGGATAAGATTCTCACATATATTGCGTCCGACACCTCCACATGTGATCTCTACGCTGCCTATGTTGGATTCATTAACAGCAAGATTGCCTATCGCTTTACCTGTGATATCGATATTAGCGCCGCCAATGACTACCGCATATCCGGGTTCCATGATTATTCCCCTTTCATTATTATAGAGATATTTTATCATAATTAAGGAAATATAGGAAGATACTTGATGATATATGTTAACGGAGTAATAAAGCGGTCTATGACTGCTTTTTGATAACTAGCCTCATTATGATCTCTCCTTCATCTACCTCACCTGTTGCAACAAAACCCAGCTTTTCATAGACATGCTTAGCCACCATGTTTGTCGGTACATAGTCAAGATAGATATAGTTGAATCTGCTTTCTTTCTTAATGATCTCTATTGCCTGTTTCATTGCTTCAGTTCCATATCCCTTGCCCTGATGCTCCTGTGCGATCATCAGCCTCCAGACGCCTGCCTCTTTTTTATCATTATAGTTATAATCAAGCATTATAAAGCCGACTATCTCATCATCATTATATATCGCATAAGGTCTGGCTGTATCATAATAGACCCATGCCTGTGCAAGTGAAACCACATTGGGTGCTACGAAATGCTGATCCGCAGGCATCTTTATATCCAGTACTTTTCTATAATTATCTTCATCTACTTTTTTTAATATTATCATGAGCTGCTCCTGTTCTGTGATTAGTCTGTTGAAAAGACATAATAAAAATATCATATAAATCTGAATAGTAAATACTAAAAATAAAAAATCCCTGTGTTAAGGGGATCTTTTATGGAGCTGGTGGCCGGAATCGGACCGGCGACCTGCTGATTACGAATCAGCTGCTCTACCGACTGAGCCACACCAGCAATTATCCAGCTATAAGAATATAACTCATTTCTTATCTGATTGTCAACGGAAATACGTTGTTTCTATCAAAGATTCACTTACGGCTGGTCGTATTATAATACGTTATATCATCTATATCAATTCTCTTTTTTTCTATGGATTCCTTGTATAAAACGAATCTGTTTCCGATGACCTGAACTACATCAGCTCCGGTTTTTAAAGCGATTTCATCTGAAGCTTCTTTTGGTGAAAACTCGCTGCTTTTCAGAACTGTTATTTTGATCAGTTCCCTTGCTTCCAGCGCTTCACCATATTGTTTTATCATATTTTCTGTCAATCCGCCCTTGCCGATCTGTAATATCGGTTCGGTTTTCTGTGCTTTTGCTCTTAAATACGCTCTCTGTTTGCTTGTTAACATATTACCCTCTTATCTTATATACTCAAACTGGAAATCATCCATTACAACAATATCATTTTCCTGTATGCCTGACTTTTCCAATTCATCTATTATACCCTTTTCCCTAATGAGCCTCTGGAAATACTGAAGCGAATTGGTATCTTTAGTATTGGTCGAATTAATAAGCCTGGTGATCCATCTGCCTTCTACAAAAAAAGTATTGCCGTCTTTCCTTACGGTAAACAGTTCTTCATTCTTGACCGTATAATCCGTATATTCTTCATTTTCATCGAAAATCACGGTATCGGGCAGTTCTTTCAACAAAGCAGCACATCTCTGTGTCAGTTCTTTTGTACCTTGAGTTGAAGCGGCCGAGATCCGCATTACCTCATAACCCTCTTTTTTTATCTCGTCTTCAATTTCCTTTATTCTGTTCTGCTTTACCTCATCGTTACACAGGTCGATCTTGTTCAATACAACGATCTGATGTCTTTTTGACAGTTTTTCATCATATTTTCTCAGCTCGCCGTTAATCATATGAAAATCATCGACTGCATCTCTGCCTTCCTGCTCTGAAGCGTCAAGCAGATGGATAAGCAGTTTTGTTCTTTCGACATGTTTTAGGAATTCGTGTCCTAATCCTGCGCCGTCGGAAGCACCTTCTATCAATCCGGGTATATCCGCAACGATATACTCATATTTATCAGCGATCTTGACCACTCCAAGATTAGGAACAAGAGTTGTGAAGTGATATTCAGCTATTTTCGGTCTTGCCGCGGATATAACGGAAATAAGCGATGATTTCCCTACACTTGGCATACCAATTATTCCAACGTCAGCAAGAAGCTTCAGTTCAAGGAATACCATGGCTTCCGTCCCTTCTTCTCCTGCTTCGGAAAATGTCGGTGCCTGACGGGTCGGTGTTGCGAAATGGACATTGCCTCTCCCGCCCCTGCCGCCTCTGCATGCGATATATTCTTTCTTGTCTTCGTCAAGATCAAATAAAATTTTTCTGGTCACATCATCGCGGATTATAGTACCTACAGGAACATGTATTATCGTATCATCTCCCATTTTCCCTGACTTTCTGTTGTCAGATCCTTTTTCACCATCCAAAGCGATATACTTCGTTTTGTACTTCAGATCGATCAATGTACGTATATTACTGTCAGCAGCAAAAATTATGCTGCCCCCATGACCGCCGTCTCCGCCATCAGGTCCGCCTGCCGGTATGTATTTTTCTCTTCTGAAAGAACTGGAGCCGTTTCCGCCTTTACCAGCCTTTACATATATCTTTGCTTCATCTATAAACATTTTTTAAAAAAAACCGCTTCTTTGTGAGAAGCGGATGATTTTTTACTGGGATATTATGCTGACTTTTTTTCTGTCTTTCCCCATACGTGCAAATTGAACTGTTCCGTCTGCTTTTGCAAATAGCGTATCATCCCCGCCTATTCCTACGTTTTCACCGGGGTGGATCTTGGTCCCTCTCTGTCTGACCAATATTGTTCCAGCAAGTACGGACTGGCCGTCTGCTCTCTTGACACCTAATCTTTTGCTTGCACTGTCTCTGCCGTTCTTTGTACTTCCAACGCCCTTTTTATGTGCCATTTTATCTCACCTCAATTCTATAACGTTATCTTGTTGATCATGACTTTGGTATATGGCTGTCTGTGTCCCATCATCTTCTTTTCGGTCTTCTTAGCCTTATACTTGAAAATGAGGATCTTTTTTCCTTTACCATTCTTTTCGACGGTTGCATCTACTTTTGCGCCTTCTACATAGGGTTTGCCTACCTTCAAGCCGCTTTCATCTGATACTGCCAATACCTTGTCAAATACCAGGCTTTTACCGTCTTCAACTTCCACCTTCTCTATGAAGAGTGTGTCACCTTCGGATACTCTATACTGCTTTCCTCCGGTTTCGATTACTGCGTACATTATTTCGTGCCTCCACTTATTCAATCTCGCCTTTATAAGGTAGTATCATTATACATTTT
>JBAYNV010000087.1:0-8778 GCA_041678685.1 Clostridia bacterium | reverse complement strand
TTCAATGTTTGTAGGCTGTTCAAACTGTCCTGAAAGAATATAAAGTCTTCCGTCATTGTATTCATTGAATACTTCATATCTTCTTGCAAGATTAGCAGCTGAAACGTTGATCTGCTGAGCATCCCATTCAGGATTGCCTGAGTTATATGCTGATTTATATCCATATGTTCCTATATCAAGAGCATATCCCGGATGTCCGCCTATAATATTTGGTCCGCCCACTGTTCCTTTAACGGTTCCGTCATCAGCCAGCTGATAATACAGAAGATATACTGATGTTCCGTCAAGATAGAATCCTATTTCGCCGTTAATGTCTGCCTGTGGAACTCCATATCTGAATGTGAAGAAATCTGATGCTGTTCCATAGCAAAGCGTTATGAACCAGTTGATGACTTCCTTAGGCTGTGCTGTGTTAGCCATTAAGACATAAGGAGCACCGATTTCCTGCTTCCAGCAGTTGATCTTCTGTGTAACTTTTCCTGAAAGAGCTCCTATGGAAACCATGTAAGCTGAAGCGTTTACACTCTTTTTAACAGCGTCTTCCCATGAAATAAGCCATGTATCCCAATAGAAGCAGGATCCTGCCTGGCCGTTTGACATGAGGTTTCTTACGTTTGTGGAGCTCATTGAAAAGAGCTCAGGATGTACAAGGCCTTCATTGTAGCACTTTCTTAAGAATGTGCAGGCTTCAGCCATAACAGGTTTGATGACCGGATCCATCCATTCGTCAGCGTTTGCATCCCATGTTGGTACAAGGTCAGCTTCCCAGTTAGGCGTGCATCCGTATGCTTTGAATATGTCCTGCATCAGCCAGATGTTCCTTGAGCAGAATCCCCATGTATCAGGCAAGCCGTTTGCGTCAGGATCGTTATATGTGAAAGCATATACGACTGCATAAAATTCATCAATAGTAGAAGGTTTAGCCATCTTTACCGCATCGAGCCAGTCGCCTCTCATAGTTCTTGTGAACCATTGAGGAGTTCCGTCTCCGCCATACGCGAGTCCGAATACTTTGCCGTCATATGAGAAAGTTTCTTTCCAGTTTTCAGGAACTATATTTTCCCATGTTTCGTTACCAGCCAGGTATTCGTCTATTGCAAGAATTATGCCTTCCTGATACCAATTGATACCATCAGTACCTGAGAACATTCTTACCATACCTGTAAGGTCTCCTGATACAGCCTGAAGGTTGATGGTTTCAATGTAATTGTCTCTAGCAGGTGTATTGATGTTGAAAGTGATACCATACTGTTTTGAGATATAGTTTTTGAATGCAAGTTTTTCCGATGCGTTATCAGTAGCATCACCGAAATAGTACAATGCTGTAATATCTATTACAGCCGGCTTTTCAACAACTTCAGGTTGAGCAGACTCTGTTTCAGTTTCAGATTCTGTTTCTATTGGTGTTTCACTTGCTGTCTCGGTATTGGTATTGTCGCATGCTGTAAACATAAATGAGCATAAAAGTACCAGACATAGAAGTAAACTCAATAGTTTGTTCTTCTTCATTAATTGCCTCCTCTAAAAATAAATTAGTAAAATAAGTATACAACTTTTGCTATATAAAGTAAATGACTTTTAAAAAGTTTGTGGCAAATCTTAAGAAGTATTGGGTATAATATTGCAGTAATAATCATTAAATATTCATAGAATCAGGATAATTGGTATAATTTGCATATGTAAGTAATTATTTATTCATTTAGATTTTCTGATACAAAAAATCAATACTTATTAATCGGTGATCAGTAATTATCGGTAAAGGGTTAACAGAGTTGTTTCCATTTCAGATATTCACGTTTAAAGTTTGCTTTTCCGGTTGAAGCCGTGATAAGTATATATATATTGCACATGTGTTCTTGACAAGGTCTGTAATATGCAATAAAATCATCGAAAGAGTAATTTTAGGAGATGGATCATGGAATACGACCCGAAGAATATTGAATCAAAGTGGCAGAAGATATGGGAAGATGAAAAGTGTTTTTGCGCAAAAAACGATACGAGCCTACCAAAATATTATGCCTTGGTTGAATTTCCGTATCCTTCAGGAGAGGGATTGCATGTCGGACATCCCCGGCCTTATACCGCGCTGGATATCGTAGCAAGGAAAAGAAGGCTCCAGGGATATAACGTTCTGTTTCCGATGGGCTGGGATGCTTTCGGGCTTCCCACTGAAAATTATGCGATGAAAAACAAGATGCACCCTGCTGATGTTACAAAACGCAACATCGCAAGATTCAAAAAGCAGTTGAGATCGATAGGATATTCGTTCGACTGGGACAGGGAAGTGAACACGACTGATCCTGATTACTATAAATGGACTCAGTGGATATTCCTTCAGTTATTCAAACATGGTCTTGCCTATAAAAAGGAAATGAGCATCAATTTCTGCACTTCATGCAAAGTAGGGCTGGCAAATGAGGAAGTTGTTGACGGCAAATGCGAAAGATGCGGCGCCGATGTCGTAAAAAAGATGAAGAACCAGTGGATGCTCAGGATAACGGAATATGCTGACCGTCTGATAGAGGATCTGAATGATGTTGACTATATTGAAAAGATCAAAACACAGCAGATAAATTGGATAGGTAAATCATCAGGCTGCGAGGTGGATTTCGGCCTTACCGGAACAAAAGAAAAATTAAGGATATATACGACTCGTCCGGATACGCTTTACGGCGTGACATATATGGTCATGTCACCTGAACATCCGTATATAGATAAATACAGAAATAAAATAAAGAATATGGATGAAATAGCGGCGTACCAGCTCGGGAGTACAAAAAAGAGCGATTTCGAAAGAACAGAACTGGCAAAGGACAAGACAGGCGTCGAGATCATAGGATTAAGAGCAGTCAATCCGGTAAACGATACCGAGATACCTATCTGGGTATCAGATTATGTGCTCATATCTTACGGAACCGGTGCCATAATGGCTGTTCCCGGTCATGATGCCAGAGATTATGCATTTGCAAAAAAATTCGATTTACCGATAATCGAGGTAGTCGCAGGAGGCGATATAGAAAAAGAAGCTTTCACGGATATCGAGACTGGTACCATGATAAACAGCGGCATCATAAACGGACTGGAAGTCAAGGATGCGCAGAAAAAGATAACAGCATACCTTGAAGAAAAAGGTATAGGTGCTGCAAAAGACAACTTCAAACTGCGTGACTGGGTATTTTCAAGACAGAGATACTGGGGAGAACCTATTCCTCTGGTATATTGCAAGAAATGCGGCTGGCAGCCTATAGATGAATCGGAGCTTCCTCTGCTTCTTCCAAAAACTGATAGTTATGAACCGGGTGAAGGCGGAGAATCTCCGCTTAGTAAAATGACCGATTGGGTAAATACGAAATGCCCCAAATGCGGCGGACCTGCGAAGAGGGAAACGGACACGATGCCTCAGTGGGCAGGATCATCCTGGTACTTTTTAAGATATATAGATCCGAAGAATCCTGATGCGATAGCTTCAAAGGAACTCATAAAATACTGGATGCCTGTTGACTGGTATAACGGAGGAATGGAGCATACGACGCTGCATCTTCTGTATTCCAGATTCTGGCACAAGTTTCTGTATGATATAGGGGTAGTGAATACTAAGGAACCGTATGAGAAGAGAACTTCACACGGTATGATACTTGGTGAAAACAACGAGAAGATGAGCAAATCCAGAGGCAATGTCGTGAATCCCGACAAGATAGTTGCCGGTTACGGCGCAGATACCCTGAGAATGTACGAAATGTTCATCGGAGACTTCCAGCAGAGCGCTCCCTGGTCGGAAAATGGCGTAAAAGGCTGCAGGAGATTCATTGAAAGAGTATACAAAATGATGGATATGCTTTGCGAAGGTGAAGGATATTCGAAGGATATCGAAACACTTATGCATCAGACGGTCAAGAAGGTCTCAAATGATTATGAGACATTAAAATACAACACTGCCATAGCCCAGATGATGACATTCACCAATGCCGTATATCAGAAGGGCTCAATAACAAGGAAAGAATTCAGTGATTTTCTGATACTGCTCAATCCCGTCGCACCGCATGTGACTGAGGAAATGTGGCAGTTATGCGGATATAAAGGATATTTACATCAGAGCAGATGGCCTTCATATGACGAAGCGAAGACTGTAGAAGATGAAGTGGAGATAGTCGTTCAGCTGAACGGAAAGATCAAAGTTAAGATGATGCTTGCTTCCGGTATTTCCAGGGAAGAAATGGAAGCTCTTGTTTCGACCGATGAAACCATAATAAAGTTATTGGATGGCCATACTGTAAGAAAAGTAATAGCCGTTCCGGGAAGACTGCTGAATATCGTCATCTGAGGAAGGTCTCTTTATGACTTATGATATAGCCATTGCAGGATCCGGCCCCTGCGGAGCGATTTTAGCTATGCTGCTCGCTAAACAGGGATCAAAGATAATCGTCATAGATAAAAGAAACCTGGATTCTGAACCACCCAGGTCTAATAAAGCGTGCGGAGGCCTATTATCGCCCGATGCCCAGAGACTGCTTGCAAAACTGGATCTTGATCTGCCTAATGCGATCCTTGTAGATCCTCAGCTGTTTTCGGTAAAAACGATCGATCTGGTAACAAAAGCCCAGAGGTTTTATCAAAGATTCTACCTTAATATGGACAGGGAAAAGTTCGACAGATACCTTGTATCGCTCTTACCAATGAATGTGACGAAAAAATATTCATGTATGATCAAAGATATACGTTACATGAATGGCGCCTATGAATTGGATTTATCGGGAAACGGTATTGATGAAATCATTACCGCTAAAAAACTTATAGGATGCGACGGAGCGGGATCAATAGTAAGAAAGAAATTTTTTGGCGACGTATGTATGCATGTGAAACAATATTTCGTTATACAGGAAGTGTATAAATCAGTCAATAACAGATCGGAATACTGTGCAATATTCGACAATTCACTTACGTCCTATTCGGGTTGGGCAGTACCAAAAAACGGTACGGTAACAATAGGAATGGCATTCTTAAAAGGAGTGGATGCAGAAGAGCGTTTCATCATACTTAAGAATAAGCTGACTGAACATGGCTTTGATTTTTCAGACAGGCTCAGAAGGGAAGGATCTCTTCTTCTTCGGCCTTGCGGATATCAGAAGACATATGTCAGGAACAACGGGACGGTATTCCTTGCAGGCGAAGCAGCAGGGTACGTGTCACCGAGTTCAGCTGAAGGATTCAGCTTTGCAATGAAAAGCGCATATGCTTTATCAGAAGCATTCGGTAAAGGCGGCAGTATAGAGAGAAATTATAGAAGAAGAATGCTACCGATAAAACTAAAGCTGTTTCTTAAGCTTTTCAAAGTTCCTTTCATGTATAATCAGATCATGAGGAATGTTATAATGAAACTGAAGATCGCAGCGATCAAGTAAGGGTGAGAGTATGGGATTAAAAGATGTGAAGTGCTTTATACTGGATATGGACGGAACGATATATCTGGGGAACCAGCTGTTCAGTTATACAAAGGAATTCCTTGATACAGTTAAGAAATGCGGGTTGGATTACTGGTATTACACAAATAATTCATCAAAAAACGCAGCTCTTTATGTAAAAAAGCTTGAGAATATGGGGATACCTGTCGAACCTCATAAAATGCTCATATCCAATCAGGTCATAATCGAATACATAAAGAAGAACCACCCGGGAGCAAAGGTATATATAGTAGGGACAAAGTACCTTGTGGATGATTTTACAGCCTCGGGAATAGAACTGTCCGATCGCGATGCTGATATAGTGGTGGTGGGATTTGATATTACTCTGACATATGAGAAACTTATAAAGGCATGTGATCTTGTGAGATACGGCGCTCTTTTTTACGGTGTCAACATGGACTATAACTGTCCGACTGAAACAGGCTTCATTCCTGACTGCGGTTCCATCTGCCAGCTCATATATGCTTCTACAAAAGTCAAACCGGAATTTTTTGGCAAGCCTTCGGAGCATACAGCAAAATTCATATTAGAGAAGAGCGGATATGAAAAGAAGGATCTTGCCATAATAGGGGACAGGATATATACGGATATAGCGTTAGGATCTTACAATGGATTCACATCAATAATGGTATTGTCAGGTGAATCGAAACTCAAGGACATAGAAACAAGCGATGCAAAACCAACACTGATATATGACTCGCTCAAGGAAATAACTAAGGATCTTAAAAAGATTTATGGGATCGGATAGATCACATTTGTACCAGAGGATAGATCGTATATTTCTCACTTAATGCATATGAAATGTCCGCGTCGCATATTACGGTAATTTATCGCTTCTGCCGCTGTGCAGGTAGTTTTTGTATCTTACCGTGACAGGCGTCACTTTTACTGAACTTAGCAGTTCCTTTGGGATCTCTATTACAAACGGAACGCATTCACCCGGTGCGATGGATAAATATTTATTTTCAAAATTCTCTTCAACGGCATAATCGCCTACTTTGTTGATCTGTATATCTATTGCGGAGCAGTTGCCATAGTTCTTAAGTATAAGAAGACCTATATCCCTGTTTTCATTCTTGAGAGCCTTGCCTTCGTCAAGAGTCATGATATTCTTGATATATGCAGGGAAATGTGTCTTAATGTCCAGTATGTATTTTTTTAGCATTTCAGAATCGCGTGTCGGCCTTAATACCGGCGCATGTTTACCGCTGTTCAAGATCAATATCGCACAGAAGAAAATTATGGATACAGCCAGTACAAGCGCGGATATTATCATGAATGCCAGTCCAAGCATTTCTGTCTGTGTTATTTTTTCATATAGCTCACTCATCGTCTTCACCCTTTATCTTTGATCCTATATCATCATCTGATTCTATCGTATCAACTATATTCTTTTTACTGTTCTTTTTTAACTCTTCCACGCGTTTCCTGTTTTTTGCGGCTTTATCATTTTTCTTTCTACCCGCTATAATGGATAATATCATCAAGGCCATAAGAATAATCGTTACCGCAAGCGATACATAAAAGGCTACGGGGAAAATGTCAAATAACGACTGATCCGTATCAGCAGGCAGTGTTTCTCTTGTTATCTTCGTGATGCCCGAATATTCTGATGCTGCCTTTAAGCTGCTTGCTGCGACAAGAAGCGATTCACCTATGTAGTTCCCGTTATACGAATAACTTACAGTACCGAGTATGTCTCCTATGTCGCATTCCGTATATATAATATCATTTTTGTAGGTAAATGTCTTGTCTAATGTCCATGACCCCGTATCGTAAGGTACAAGGTGCTCGAGATATGCTGCATTAGCTACCGTAACACCTTCATATGTGTCTATTATTTCACCGGCCTTCACGATGCTCAAAATACCGTAATCTGAAAAAGATGCATCCATAAGTTTCAGTGTGAGTACGCCTGCATAATCACGGTCGGTGACTCCGGCCATTACGGTTATTATCTCTCTTCCATCGGTATCCTTAGCCATTGAGACCAAAATGTTCTGCGCTTTGAATGTATAACCTGTCTTGCCTGCGGTAACAGTGAATGAATATCCGGAATTGGATCCCAATATGACATTGGTGTTTTCCAGTACATCAAAGCCGTTTCTCATGTTTGTGGCGGGTAGGGAAAATATTCTTTTTGAACATATCGTTGCTATAGTGAAATCCGAAAAGGCTGCCTGTGCAATAATTGCAAGATCTCTTGCCGTAGTGTAATGCTCAGCGTTATGCAGGCCATGCGGGTTGACAAAATGTGTATTCATGCATCCAAGCTCCAGCGCCCTTGTATTCATCATTTCCATGAAAGCTTCTTCAGTTCCTGCTACATTTTCAGCAATGACAAGAGCGACATCGTTGTAACTCCTTATTAATAAACCATGCAAAAGTGAATAGAAGTCCATGGTCTCTCCCGTTTTCAGGTCGAGTTCTCCGCTTCCGTCTTCAAGGAACCTCGTAGCATTTTTAGATGTGGTGAATACCTTATTCAGTGTGCTGTTTTCAACAGCTACAAGTGCGGTCATAAGTTTTGTCGTGCTTGCAGGATATATCCTTCTGTCTGCATTGTATGAAAAAAGCACATCACCTGTAGCAGCGTCGATAGAAATATATGCCAGGCAATGATCCGGATCGATGCCGGTATCCGCAGAAGCAGCAATATTCACATTCAGGAGGCTTACGATTACCAATACCGCAAGCATATATGACATAAATTTTTTCATGACAGCCTTTCTTCGCAATTATACTATACCGATAAGGATAAAATAAATGGATATCTGAAAATTATAATTGGGAATGATCCAAGTATTGTAAATAATAACAAATTATGGTAAATTCATCATATGAAGAAATATATCCCGTTTATAATAATGATACTGGTAACATGCGCGCTGATAACGGTGATACTGATAACTGGAAACAGCGGGGAGGAGGTCGTCATCACAGATAATGATGAGGATGAGCCTGTTGTGTTAAGTGTCTGCATAAAAGGAGAGATCATGTTTCCGGGGATATATGAAGTGGAAAAAGGATCCATACTCAATGAACTGATAATCGAGGCGGGAGGACTGACGGATAAGGCAGGGAAGGATATAAATCTGGTATACAGTATCGATGAAAACATTACGATATATATAAAAGCTGAAGACGAGGGAGGAGGTATGGATGTAATTAGCGATATCGGCAGCAGTGAGGATGTGATACTGCAGACGGAGGATGAGATCATGCTTTTCGAAGACAAGATCAATATAAATACAGCTACTCTTGAAGGTCTCTGCATGCTTCCCGGCATAGGGGAGGTAACAGCAAAAAGGATCATAGA
>JBAYNV010000086.1:0-8818 GCA_041678685.1 Clostridia bacterium | reverse complement strand
GGTATGGCAAATTCAAGAGCAGAAGCAAGACAGCTGGTAAATCACGGACATTTCCTTGTAAACGGCAAAGTCCTTGATATCCCATCATATCTTGTAAAGATCGGTGATGTCATAACACTGAAGGATTCCATAAAGGATTCACCAAAATTCAAGGAACTTATTGAAACATGTCAGACAAAGATCATACCTGCATATATAGAATTCGATGCAGCGGCTACTTCTGCGAAGATCGTAGACACATGTAAACGTGAAGATGTGAGCCTGCCTGTAGAGGAGAGATATATTGTTGAGTTCTATTCCAAGTAGGATAGCAGCATAATATACCATTAATTTATAAAAGGAGGGTATAAAGTTGATAGAAATAGAAAAACCAAGAATAGAATGCGTTGAATCAAGTGAAGACAATTCATATGGCAAGTTTGTCGTAGAACCTTTGGAAAGAGGTTACGGCACTACATTGGGAAACTCCTTAAGAAGAATTTTACTTTCATCGTTACCCGGAGCAGCCGCGACGAGTATAAAGATTGACGGTGTACAGCATGAATTTTCAACTATCCCCGGCGTTGTTGAAGATGTTACCGAAATAATTCTTAACATTAAAGGAATAAGGATGCAGGTATTATCAGATGAACCCAAGATGATCTATATCAATACTATGGGTACAGGCGATGTAACTGCAGGCGACATACAGACAGACTCTGATGTTGTCATTCTTAACCCAGAGCATTACCTTTTCAAGCTGGATAACTGCGAATCTCTTTACATGGAGATCTCAGTATCAAAAGGAAGAGGATATGATTCCGCAGATAAAAACAAGAAAGATGGACTGCCGATCAGCACGATCCCTATCGATTCAATATATACCCCTGTAAACAGAGTGGTATACAGAGTAGAAGATACCCGTGTCGGACAGATAACAGACTATGACAAGCTTACTCTTGAAGTTTATACCGATAAGAGCATCACACCTGCAGAAGCTTTAAGCCTTGCAGCAAAGATAATGAGCGAACATCTGAATCTGTTTATCGATCTTTCTGATAAAGTCAAAGACTATGAAGTGATGGTTGAGACCGAAGATGAATCAAAAGAGAAAATATATGAAATGACTATTGAGGAACTCGATTTCTCAGTAAGATCATACAATTGTCTCAAGAGAGCAGGAATCAACACGGTTGACGATCTTTGTAAGAAAACTTAGGACGAGATGATGAAAGTCAGAAACCTTGGCAAGAAGTCTTTGGAAGAAGTTTACAAGAAACTCGAAGCAATGGGATTATCCTTTGCCAAGACAGAAGAATAGGGAGGTATAGAAATGCCATCGAATAAAAAACTAGACAGGCCGACCGATCAGAGGATAGCTATTCTCAGAGGTCTGGTAACTGGATTGATACAGAACGGTAAATTGGAAACGACCGAAACAAGAGGCAAGGAAGTAAAGAGCATTGCTGATAAATTGATTGCAGAAGCAGTTAAGGAATGCGATAATTTCACCTCAAAACAGCAGAAAGTCACACATGCCAAGATGCATAAAGGGAAAAAGCTTACGATATCCAAGGAAAGCAAAGGCAAAGTAGACTATGAAGTAATGGACAGAGAGACGACCACGGAAATGGTCACTGTTGATAATCCTTCAAGATTACATGCTAGAAAGAAAGCTATGAAATGGATATATAAGGTTGATGGCGTCAATGTAATCAATAAACTGTATGACGAGATCGCACCTAAACTTAAAGGCAGAGATGGCGGATATATCCAGATATTCAAACTGGGTATGAGACGCGGTGATTCGGCTGAGATGGTTTTACTTGAGATCATAAAGTAAATTAATGAAGCCTTCATATGAAGGCTTTTTTATTATGAGTGGATTAATCGATATCAAAGATGTTTATTATGCATACAAGACACAGCCGGAAGTGACTCAGGCCATTTCCGGTATTTCCTTATCTGTGTCAAAGGGTGAATATATCGCCATACTCGGAAGAAACGGATCAGGCAAATCCACCCTTGCGCGAATGCTCAATGCCCTGATCATCCCGGATTCAGGCACCATTCTGGTGTTGGACATGGATACGAAGGATAAATCAAACGAGCTTAAGATACGTAAAAATGTAGGCATGATATTTCAGGATCCGGACAACCAGATAGTAGGTACAAGGGTACAGGAAGATGTTGCTTTCGGACCGGAGAATCTGGGTTACGAAAGAGAAAAAATAATCAGAAGAGTGGATGAGGCTCTTGCCCATATAGGTATTTCCGATCTGAGGGAAAGATCGATCTCCACGCTTTCAGGCGGACAGAAACAGAAGGTCGCGATAGCAGGCGTGCTTTCGATGAGGCCGACATGCATAATACTTGACGAATCCACATCGATGCTCGATCCCAAAGGACAGATGGAGTTGCTAAAAGTGGTGGATAAACTGAACAAGGAAGAGAATATAAGCATAATAAACATCACCCACAATATGGATGAAGCCAAATATGCCGATGTTGTATATGTTCTTAATGACGGGCATATAACATTACACGGTACCCCGTGCGAAGTATTTGCTGATGTGGATAAAATGATGGATGCAGGCCTTGATGTACCTCAGTCTACAAGGCTTCTGTATGAGCTTAAAAAGGAAGGTATAGACATCAGTACCGATGCGATAACAGTCGACAATGCCGCAAGAAACATAGGTGAACTGCTTGGATAAACTGATATCATTGAAGAACGTTTCATATACATATATGAAAGGCACTCCTTTCGTTAAGAAAGCGCTGGATGATATAACTCTGGATCTGAACAGACATGAATTCACCGCAATAATAGGTGCAACAGGAAGCGGCAAGTCTACCCTTATCCAGCATTTCAACGGTCTTCTTAAACCCGAAACAGGTGAAGTGCTTGTCGAAGGCGTGGACACGAAAGGCCGCAAGGATCAAAGGGATCTGAGAAGAAAAGTAGGCGTTGTGTTCCAATATGCGCAGTATCAACTCTTTGAGGAAAATGTATACAAGGATATTGAGTTCGGCCTCATAAAGCGAAATATACCGGAAGATCAGAGAAAAGAAAAAGTCCTTAATGTAGCAGCGCTTGTCGGATTGTCACAATCAAGCCTTAACGCATCACCGTATGATCTGTCGGGCGGGCAGAAAAAGAGAGCCGCGATAGCAGGCATACTTGTTCTTGAACCTGAGATACTTGTCCTTGACGAACCGGCTGCAGGGCTGGATCCCGAAGGGACAAGGGAAATATTCAGTATGATCGAAAAGCTGCATAACGACGGTAAATGTACGGTGATACTTGTGGCTCATAGTATGGAGCTTGTGGCATATTATGCTAAAAGGATAATAGTCCTTAACGAAGGCAAAGTCGTTATAGACGGTACCCGTGACGAAGTGTTCAGCCAGCAGGAACTGCTTGTGCGATTAGGCCTGGACATACCTGAAGTAACAAAGATAATGAAAAAAATCAAGCAGTCGCATCCTGAAATAGATGACAGGATATATACTGTTGATGATGCAAAAAGAGAGATCATGCGTTATATTTAAAAAGTTAAACAGGCTTATCTGAATGAAGTCATCCGGCTATATGGAAATGGCTTCTTTTTTTTATCTGTTCGGATATGAAAAACGCAACAGCTGCGGATAAGATATCTTTTACTATGTATGGCAATGATATGAGGAGGACCGACGGTACAAGCGGTGTGCCGGTTATGACCATATACTGTCCCACTCCGACTATATGACAGCATATGATACCTATGATGCATAAGATGATGCCCAGTATTTTGCTGGTCACCTTTGATGCGATGCCGCACAATATGACAAGCAGTAAAAACCCCCATATAAAGCCGCCCGTGATACCGAACAGCACTCCTATGCCGCCCCGGAAATTAGAGAATACCGGTACGCCGGCTGATCCGATAAGGATATAGACAGCTGTAGATATCACTCCGTATTTCCAGCCTAAGAGCGATCCGCAAAGAGCTATCGCAAGAGTCTGCAGCGTAATAGGTATGCCTGAAGGCATGGGTATGGAGATCTGTGACAATGTTGCTATTATCGCCGTGAACAACCCTATATATATTGTCTGCCTTGTGCGGTCGGACATTAAAGCCTCCTTCAAATATCGCCCTTATTATATACAATCCCCATATCTTATGTAAATATGCTCTTTTTATGATAAAATCTAGTTCATCTTGGAGTATAAGGAAAAGGAAGAATGTATGACAATTGATGAACAGCGCGATATAGATGTGTACATGACAATGATCGGCAAAGGCGGTAAAAAAATTATACACCGCGAGATATGGGCAAACCCTGACGCGGAAACATATCTTACCGGAATAGACCATTATGACAGACCCAGAGACTGCCGTTTAAGGCTTAATGAACTGTATCCTCAGTTAAGTCTTAGGGTACCGGAAACAAATGAACCTATAGCAAGACCTGCTCTTGATAACAGATGCGGATCATCAGCGAATATGGAAAATCATACGGTACGGTGGAATGACAGTGAGACAGGGACATTCGAGCATGGAGAAAAATACTTCAAGACCGAAGAGGATGTATTCGCTTTCAGCCCCTTGGAACACTGCGACTTCACTGATTGGAAATTCGTTGTTGAAAACAAGGATTTTTCCAGTGAAGAGGCAATATATGAAAGATGCAGGAAAAGTTATCCGATAGAATTGGGTGATAAAGCTCCGGACATGTCAAGATACGGGACCAGCTTCTATAACACGATGTTTATGTGGCCTTTACTGACATTCGGATGGGAAATGTTTATGGCTACGTGTCTGGATGAAAGATTCGAGAGGATAATGGATGAATTTGCGGAGATAAACAGAAGGGTCTTCAAAGCTTTCTCGCGTCTGCCGGTAAATTTCTGCCATTGCCACGACGATATAGTATGTACAAGAGGTCCTGTATGTTCCCGTGAGTGGATGAACAAGTATATATTCCCAAGATACGAGGAATATTGGGGTTATCAGAAGGCAAGAGGTATACGTGTCATGTTTATGACAGACGGAAAACCTGATGTCTATGTGGATGATGTTGTAAGATGCGGAGCAACAGGGCTCACCACTGAACCGTATGCTGACTTTAAAGGCATAGCAAAGAAATATCCCGATAACATGCTTTGCGGTGAAGGCGACAACCGTGTTCTGACATACGGCACAAAAGAAGATATAAAAAAGATGGTAATAAGCATGGCGGAAACAGGCAAAATGTGCGGAGGATATTTCATGTGCATAGGTAATCACATCGCATGGAACGTACCCGGAGAGAGCTTAAAGTATTACCTTGATTATTCTGATACGTATGCATACAGATAAGAGGAGGCGGATTTAAAGATTGAGCAGAGTATGCCCTAAGTGTGGATTGCATGTTTCTGACAGCGCCAAATACTGCCGTAAATGCGGCACGCCCATCGGCATGATAAATGTCAGCGACAACGATAATATGGCTGACCTCTCGCAATCGTTTATAACAGGCGAAAAAAGGGTAAAAAGATTTGGGATAAAAGGGATAGTTTCGTTACTCTTTGATATGAGGAAAGGCTTTAGAAAAACCATACATCTTCTTCCCATATACATACTGATGCTCATGTGGATAATATTTTCACTTATTGCGTCATTTGGCGTTAAGAGTATGTTTACAGACATATTGTGCCTGCTGACATTCTCCGAAGGCGGTATGACGGGAGGTTTTTTAGGCATAACAGGCGGAATAATAGGAAAGGTTATATATGCCTATTTCATCATGTCCATATTGCTGCCCGTATATTCAAAGCAAAAGACATACAAAGGCATTATCCATGGAGCGGGCACCTTTGTGCATTCATTTGTCTTTTATGATCTGAAAAGCGTTTCATCAGCCATCGCAGGTCTGGGCTTTGCCTTTGTCACATACAATATGCTTACAGGAAATAATTCATGGATCAACAGCTTCATAAGTCCCGCTATTTTCATTCTGACTATACGAGCCATGGGAAACCGTTATGGCGGTTTGTGGGATGCCGTTTCTGCTATGACAAAAAAGGACCATGGCTCGACCGTCAAGATCATGGCAGGATATGCTCTTGGCATACTGCTCGCGGTACCGTGTTTCCTTTTCGGATCCGCATTTATCTGCTATATCATCGGTCTGACTCTTATCGTGATATCTGTAATACTGATAATGACCGGCTTTTTCATACGCAGGAAAAAGAGAACAGGTATATCCGGCGTGATACTGATACTGTTGTGCATGTCCGTGCTTATGAACCCCCTGAATGTGCATGCGGCCGTAACGCGTGAAATAGAGGGGATATGGATATTGGAGGATATCGATCTTATCGATCCTGATACAAATGAAAACCCTAATGAATATACCGAAGTTGCTGACGGGTATTTTCATAAGCATTATGCAGTAGATTCGCATTATGATACGCAATACTGGTGGAGCACGCTTCCTGAAAAAATATATGCAGGTCATGAAACCGATACTATGATAGCGCAGAAAATGGTATATTCAGGCGATACTGACATGACACAGTCAGTATATCTCAAGGCTACTATGTATATCTCATATACACTTCCTGACACCGGGGAAACACAGGCTAATTATTTCCAAAGCAGTCCGGATTTCACACAGATCAATATATCAGGCGAATATGAAAGCGAAAACACGGTATTCTTCATGTCCATGACAGGTTACTATGACCTATATGATAAGCTTGATAAAAACAACTGCAAGCTTGTCATAGAAATGCATGCATCATTCGGAGGAAGAGTAGACTATATATATGGTTTTCAGGAGAACGATGCCGACAGATTCTTCACATGGCTTGTGGGAAACGGCAGTTATGAAGATCATTTATCCCCGCTGAACACATTGTTTTCTGATTTGATGGCTGTACTATTTTCTCTGATGTGCGTTGCGATATCCTTAGGTTCTGTCTCACTGAGAAAGAAAAAAACGACAGCAAAGTCAGGAGCAGAAGCCAGAAAAGAAAAACCTGACATCATCGTGCCTGTTGAGGAAAACATCCCGTTTGAAGAAGATATGTTTTCCGATGCTCTTATGGATCTGCAGGACCGTCTATATAGCGGTCTGTCGGTCAGCTGGGTAAAATACAGGGAAATACTGATGAAGACCCTTGGAAGAAGCAAAGAGCATACCATGCAGTACAGGAACATATTGGCAATGGAAGCTTCCGCGGTAAAGTTCAGAAATTCGATCATAGGCCTAGGAAGCGGATTGGCTTCGTTTGGATATAACAATGATTGTTTTGCAAGCGCCATACGGGGGGATGAGATCGCAATGATCCTGGGGAAAGCCATATATGCCAACTACATCTTTAACAGTATAGCTTCAGACACGCCGTATCTGGCTTTTCTTGAAACGTGCGATGCTTTTGCTCTTGAAGGCATGAAAGCGGGTTCTATAGCAAGTTCGGCCGCAAACATGAAGGGAATAGCGGGAATAGGGCTTGAAGGCCTGAAAGATCCCGAAAGCGCTTTTAAAAGCGCGGAAAAAGGAAGATACGGAGAGACCATAAGGAAAATGGTCAAATCACAGGAACTTACGCTGGATGATATAAAAGGATTTTCAAATACGGATATAACAGCAGAACAGATAGACGGACTGTATACAAAAATAATGAGCGGGACATTGGATGATGAAGATGTGAAGGTTTTACAGAAGTATAAAATATATTCAACAAAGAGCGCTCTTAAATACTCCCAGCTGCAGTATACATCATATGAAAATACTTCACTGGTAGTTAAAAGCTTTTTTGACTGGTAAGGAGGATAGATGATATACATTCTGACAGGACAGGATTATGCGGTTTTCCTTACTTTGTCCGGTATAAGGCAGAGCGGGATCTCTCAGGCTGTATTCGATGCTAAGACGAATAACCGCACTGCCGTGACGCACGCAAAAAACGAGCTTATAAAAATAGGGCTTGGAGTTAAAGGCAAACTCTCAAAAGCAGGTGCCGCAATAACTGATGCAATACTTGATCCGCAAAGGGTCGTAAGCTGCATAAGCTGCAATGCTACAGATATGGCGACAGTGCATTACTCATATAAAAACGGTTTCTGGGTAAGGATCTCGCCTTACAGGGATCATTCCCTTATAAGCATCGAATCACCTATAATGAACACCGATATCCCAAAAAAGATACGACGCGACATACTCGGAGACATGGACTTTGTAGAAGGGCCGGGAATATGTCTGACCCTCTCAGGGAAAGAAATGCTTGCATATGAAGTCATGCATCTTGCGGTCATAGATAAGGTCAGGATAAAAGAAGCGCCTCTTTCAAAGAAAGAAGCGGCAATGTCAATATTGGAATTCGTGAATAAAAAGAATCTTCTGGATCTGGCCAGCTCCATGATCATATTAGGGGAAGAAAAGGGTAAAGCGATCACAAAGAAATTGTGGGATGGCGAGGGTGTTGTACGTACGATAGATTCAATGGTGAAAAAGGGTGTTTTCGATGTGCTCACCGAACCGGAAACAGGCAAACAGAAATATTTACTGAGCGAAATGGCAAGAAAATGGCTTACAGCTGACAGCCTTATAGACAAGATAACTATACAGGTCCTTCCTGAGGGTACGGTAAAGAATATGACAGTGACCAGGTCAGGTATCATGTCAGTCACACAGGACGGGGACAATATAAGCTTTAAAAGCATAGATGAAGCGGACTTACAGAATATAAAGGAGGATGAGCTATGGAAAAGCATATAAGTGATTCATACACAGAACAGGTACAGATACTTACGCAGACCTCTCTTAACGGGAACCTGAGGCTTTTCGGCGGCCAGATAATGGAATG
>JBAYNV010000085.1:0-9126 GCA_041678685.1 Clostridia bacterium | reverse complement strand
CTTTGGATCTTAACGGCGCGATGGCTGCAGCGGATGAATATGAATCGATGCTTTTATCCGAGATCAAAAAAGCCAGAAATGCAATAACGGCTGTCGAAGATATACTGAATGGCAGAAATGAAACAGATCACATATGCCTGAAGCGCACACAGGCGGCAAAAAGCCTGGGTGTGACAGTTGACACCCTCAGAAACTGGGAGCTTAACGGTCTTGTGACGATAAAAAGGAAGGAAAACAATTACAGGGTCTATGATGAATCTGACATGAGGCTGTTGAATATTATAAGGACGCTGCGCTGTGCGAATTACTCATTATCGTCCATATTGCGGCTGATCAGCTGCATGAATAATAAACAGCCCATGGATCTGGAAAGGATACTTAATACGCCGTCACTTAATGAAGACATAGTATCCGTCTGTGACAGGCTCGTCATATCCCTTCAGAACACTTTAAAGGACGCAGTGAAGATAAAATCAATGATCAGAGAAAAAATTTCTGATCCTCAAACCCTCCAGTAAAACACCAGGGTTTAGATATCTGATAATATCTCATTCATTAATGAATGGAGGTTTTTCTATGCAGAATTGGAAAAAGAAAACTATATTTTTCCTGAGCAGTCAGGCAATAACATTATTCGGTTCAATGTTAGTGCAGTTCACGATGGTCTGGTATCTTACCCTTAAAACATCATCAGGGGTCTGGGTATCCGCACTTACGATATGTTCTTTCGTGCCTCAGTTTCTCATTTCCTTTGTTTCGGGAGTATGGGCCGACAGGTATTCGAAGAAGATGCTGATAATAATTTCAGACTCGGTAATAGCTGTCGCAACACTGGCCCTCGTGCTTATGATCCCGCATATCGCCAATGATGAAGTCGTGTTCATGGCTTTACTTATAACTTCAGCGATACGGTCATTGGGAGCGGGAGTACAGACGCCCGCTGTCAATTCCATGATCCCGCTTCTTGTTCCAAAGGAGCATCTGATGCGCTTCAACGGCATAAATGCGACTGTGCAGTCAGTGGTCCAGTTCACCGCGCCTGCGGCTGCGGCAGCTATCCTGACTTTCAGTACATTCAGCAGCACGCTTATGATCGACATAGCGACCGCTGTTGTGGGAATAGGCATATTGTCAGGCCTTATGATCCCAAGACAGGAAAAATCAGAAGAGTTATCCTCTCTTTCTGTCTTTTCTGAAATGAAGGCGGGAATGAAATATGCTTTTTCAAATGCTTTTTTAGGAAAACTTCTGATATCATACGGCATATTCATATTTCTTTCGGTACCTGCGGGTTTTATGGCAGCGCTTTTTGTCAGCAGAACATACGGTGACAGTTATGTTTATCTGTCGATAGTGGAAATAGTCGGCTTTGCAGGAATGGCAGGCGGAGGAGTGCTCGTATCCATATGGGGCGGATTCAAAAAACAGATAAAGACCCTGCTTGTCGGCATGCTTGCTTTTGGCATACTGGGGATCGGTATGGGTGCGATCAACAGCTTCATAGTGTATCTTATACTTATGGTCGTTTACGGTATTGCTATAACTATGGTCCAGACATCCTGCACGACATTGATCCAGGAAAAAGCGGATGTGGATATGCAGGGTAAGGTGTTCGGATTCTTAAGTGTCATGTTCAGCGGCTGTCTGCCTATAGGCATGGCGGTTTTCGGACCGCTTGCGGATATCATGTCATTACGTTTGCTGATGATCATAACAGGTGGCCTTATTTTAATCATGGCAGTTGTTCTAAGATCGGATAAGTCGGTTTATACCAGATAGGTTTTATGGATAGACCTCACCGTTGATCATGACGTTTTTAACGGTGACGTCTATCCTTGTCATGTTCAGAGCTGTCTGATAATCCAGCACATCGTAGATCTTTCTCTGTACCAGGTTAAGTGTTTCCATGACATCATAGTCTATGTTTGCGGTGATATTGATCTCCAGCGCTATCCCTTCGGGTCTGTTTATGACCCTGAAACGCGTCATACCTTCAAATCCGCTTATTTCCGTGCAGCCGTAGTTGGCTATCTGGAATAAGGTATTGTTCGATATCGTATAACCTCCCAGATAGGAGAAAGTAGGCCTTACTATCGTTTTCGTGTCAGGATCATTTTTTGTTCTGTCCCTTTTTCTTAAGACATAAAGCGGGTCCAGAAGATATCCGGCAAAATCCTTTTTTATTTCAAATGTGGGAACAGGTATGACATGTTTTCCTTTTTCCCTCCTGCTTTTTGTTGCGACCGCTATTTCCTCTTCATCCGAAATGTCTGTTATGTTTATGATCTTCTGAATGGGAGGTATATCCAGCCTGAGTGCGATCTCGTTCACCATTTTGTCTGATGTCCCGAGTATGAGGATGCTTTCCACCTTATTGGCTTTTATTGCTTTTGCCACTTCTTTTCTATGATCGTTATCCTCAAAGATCGCACGTTTGATGGATGCTACTTTTGTAGCTTCTTTCTTTGCGCTTGTCCCCGCTATGACCCTGTTTTCGCTTATAAGCAGTCCGTCATCGATCAGATATGATATACCCATATCTGCGGCAAGCAGTGTTGACTTATGGCTTTTGCCGGTCCCGCTCGGGCCGACTAAGGCATATACTTTAATCCGTTGTCCTCCGTGATCACTTATTGTTTGGTATATAAAATTATATCATATATGAAAATAGTTTTCCTATTGTTTGATGCATTTAAGGACATGATATCCGGCGCTTCTGCCTACAACCTCGACATTTCCGAATATCTCAGTTAGTTTCTTTTTTGTGCTGTCAGCGCCCTGCTTTTTCTGGATAACACAGTAAAACACTCCGTTGTCTTTCAATATTTCATAAGCTTTCCGGTAAAAAGAGAATACCGTTTCCTTTCCAGCCCTGATGGGAGGATTGGTGACGCATATCTCAAACTTCTCCGTTATTTCCCCTGAAGAAACATCCAAAGATCTTGCTTCTGTTCGTTTTGCAGCGTTTTTTTCTATATTTATCCTTGCAAGCCCGACGGCTCTGTTGTTGACATCGTACAGAACTGTCATATTGGTTTTTATAAGCCTGTTAAGTATTATGCCTATGGGCCCGTAACCGCAGCCCAGATCGCATAGTGAAGGTTTTTCTTCGCTCGCTGACCCTCTTTTTGTTTCACCGTGATCTTTAAGTACAGTCTCAATAAGAAGCTTCGTACCATAATCGAGGCCGCTTTTTGAAAAGACACCGCTATTGGCAGAAAAAGTGAATTTTCTTCCGTCTATCTCCGTTTCGAAATCCCTTACCTCATCTTCTGAGCCTGGATCCGCAACATAGTAATGATCGGTCATAGCGTTTTACCGCCTTTCCTGTTTAAGTGGCATAAAAAATGGCGGACACCCGCCTTTTTTCATGTCCTTTTACAACTATTCCTCTACCGGAGCACTTACAGGACAAATATCAGCGCATGCGCCGCAGGCAATACAAAGATCCGCGTCTATAACGTATGCATCATCGCCGGGTGTGATCGCACTTACAGGGCATTCGCTCTCGCAGGTCCCGCAGGCAATACATTCATCAGTAATTCTATATGGCATTTTTTACACCTCCTATATATTTTCTGACAGATTATATAACCTATTATCCAAATAATCAAGAGTCTGATTCCACTCAGCGGCAGATACAGCTTCGATCCTAAATAGAAAGAACTGACTGCTTTACATTCAGTCAGTTCCAGAGGGGGGTAGGTCCTGTCTATTTGCTTAAAATGATATCATTATCATTATCTGCCTCTTATTATTCTTATAAGCACTACTATTATTGCAATTACGAGAAGTACATGTATGAATCCTCCTAACGTAAAGGATGTCACTAATCCCAGGATCCACAAAACGATCAATACAGCAGCTATTATCCACAACATCTTTCATCACCTCCTTCATGTCAGACCGATAGATCGATTTACTTATTATGCAATAATCATCTTTTAACGGTTTTCTTTATGTCCTTATTCATTTTCTTTACATTTCTGCTGATATCTTCTGCGACATCTTTTACTTTCTGTTTGACCTCGGCACCTGCTTTTTTCATGTTCTTCTCCTGCATGGCCATTTTGTCCTCGATTTTTCCAACTTCTTTTGTGGCTTTTTTCATCATTTTTTCCATATATTCCTTCTTTCTTATCAGTTTCACTGATAGTAACTAAATCATCATTGCGGTTCCTGTACTTATCCGTTCATGTCTACTGGATCCTCAGCAGATCCGCTGTCACTATGAACCGGTCAGGTGCGGCACCAACGAAGATGAATGGATAACAGGTCGTGAGGGTCAGTACTGCCGTATCGGTAGGTACTATCACTGTTTTGTCATCTTTATCTACTATTCTCGTACCGCTGACCTCATAAACAAATATCCCTGCTGCTGTTTTCACTATGACCTGATCACCAATCAATATACCTCCAAGTTTCATGAAGATGGTATCCCTATGACCGGAGAGGACGCAATTGTCTTCCTCCCCGGGTAGAACGCTCTGAATGAAGTGCCCGACACCTCTTGCAAGTTCGTCTGCCTCTGTTCCTTCAATAATGGGAACTTCAATATCCAGAGACGGTATCAACAGGCTTCCTATAACATCGCCTTTGACCGGATATGAAACGACAACAGCTTGCTTGATCTCTATTACTTCCTGGATCTGCTCTGTCTGTAAGATCACAGCTTCATCCTTGGTATTCATCTGTATCGCCTTGATCTCCTCATCGGTTATGCTGTAAACCGAAGTGTCGTTAATTTCTGCAACCTGAATATTAGTCAGATTGATGTTTGTAAGTGCCACATATACGCAACCCACTCCAAAAATCAGAAATGCTATCGATACGACAGTGGAAACAACAACTGATGCAGTCCGTTCGAATACCTTATTCATTTCTTTTCCTGACTCTTATGCTGACTAATGCAAGTATCATAACGACTGCTCCAAGAAGGAGGATCATATACCACGGTGTAGCAGTTTCGGGGATATCTCCTCCGTCTATGGTTTCTTCTACCGGAGCTACAATGACGGTTGCATATGAATCATCTGTAGCTGTCATGTCATTACCATGACCTATAGCTGTCGCTTTGTTTGTAGTTGTTACTGTAATAGTACCGATACCTGTATAGGTCCAGGTCTCGCTTGGCTGTAAAAGGTTATCAGAATTAACATCACCTGAGATGTAGCTGATCGTACCGATCTTGTCATCAGAGACACTCACATTGTTTAATGCGACAACGCCGGGATTTGTTACCTTATATGTATATGTAGCAGATCCTCCGCCATACGGTAAAGATAAAGGTACCGGTGTCTTGACAACGTTTATTATCGGAGGATACAGATACACAGGGGTCAAAACCACAGTTGCGATCGATGTATCAGTCACGGTCATCCCGTTGCCATGCCCTACTGCAGTAGCAGTATTTGTAGTCGTTGCGGTAAGGTTCGCATAGCTTCTGTAGAACCATATCTCATCCGGCTGCAGAAGGTTATCTGCATTCACATCCCCTGAGATATAATTCACAGGGCTAACCTTATCGTCTGTGACAACGACATTGTTCAGTGTCACAACACCGGGATTGGTCACTCTGTATGTATAAGTGACCGCACCGCCGCCTGCTGATAATGTAAATGGGTCAGCTGTTTTAACAACGTTTATTAAAGGCGGATAGATCGTCGCCGCAGATACTATAACGGTGGCGACTGCGGTATCGTTCGATGTCATTCCGTTAGCGCTGCCTGTTGCAGTCACTGTGTTTGTAGTGGTATTGAAAAGGTAACCGGTACCTGTGTAAAGCCATGCCTCAGTTGTCTGCATAAGACCATCACTGTTTGCATCGCCGGATACATATGTAACGGAAGCGATCTTGTCGTCGGCCACACTGACGCTGGATAATGCTACAAGCCCGGGATTGGTCACTCTGTATGTATACGTGACCGAGCCTCCTCCGCTTGGGAGCGTGAGTGGGTATGCCGTTTTAACGACATTAATTACCGGCGGATTTATCACCGCTGGAGCTACAACGACAGTCACAGTGGCGGTATCGATTGCTGTCAGTCCGCCTGCCTGGCCTTGCGCCGTAACTATATTTGCAGTAGTTACAGTAAGATTTGCAGTTCCTGTATATATCCATATCTCAGTGGTCTGCATCAGACTGTCTGCATTGGTATCTCCTGAAACATATGTAACAACCGCTACTTTATCATCTGTTACAGTGATACTGCTCATTGTGACTGTACCGGGATTGGTGACTCTGTAAGTATATACTACAGCTCCTCCTCCAAACGGTAAGGCAAGCGGATTCGGTGTTTTGACCACATTTATCAGCGGAGGTATAGCAGTTGCGCACAACCCATTGATGATAGTATTACTGTCCAATGTTACAGCGCTTGTCCGAGCTAAAAGCTGTCCCCGTACTTCTGCGCCTGTTGTTACTGTAATCGATTCCATAGCTAATATATGTCCTGCAAATTTCGAATCTGTTCCCAGTGTCGCCGAACTTCCTACCTGCCAGAAAACCCTGCAGTAACGTGCGCCATTTATGAGGTTGATTTCACTGCCTGCTGCTGTTGTAAGAGTGGATCCGGCCTGGAATATGAAGACTGCATCAGGATCGCCCTGTGCATCAAGTGTTAGTATGCCTGTTACGGATATGCTTGATGCGCTGTTATATACGCCTGTTGTAAGGGTAGTGCCGCCAAGATTGGCCACAATAGCCCCTGTCGCTGCTCTTCCGGCTGCATCTACATACGCAGCCGTCAGATCAGTTTTTGCTGCAGCCGCAATACCGCCGGCATCCGCAATATACGCTATCCCTGACATCGTCACTCCGACACTGCCAAATGCGGAACCGGGGTACAAACCTACGTCTCCGCCTGCATCACCGGTGATCGATGTCGTTCCAGTATTTGATATTGCTGAACCTGCCAGGATCGCAAAGTTCGATGAGCTTCCAAGCTCCACTTTCGGTATCGATGCGGCACTTACCGGTATAGCCATTGTTATCAGCAGGATCGCCGCCAGTACTGATACTAATAAAATTGTTTTTCTTGTCTTTTTCATTTTACTCTCTCCTTATATATCCAACTTGCTGGTTGTTCTGCCGTGAACTGTATTTATGGGTTACCCGATAAAAGGCTTTGAATCTTTGATTTTCAAATCAGTTTTGCGGCACTATGTTTTTTACTTACTTATGATATATATATAATATTGTTTGATCGATGCGTCATCAGTCAAACTAATGTTCCTGTCAGTACATATAGACCTTATTGATCATATTATTTGATTATATCAACGGCTATGATCTGATCTATATCTTTACGTATGAGCCCCATGGAATACTTCTTAATATCCCCGCTGTTTGGTAAGGCTTCCAGAATGCGAGCAATATCATCTTCTTCAAGTTGCTCGGCAGTCTCAATAAGTGCTGAAAGCTTTTCATATGCAGTTATTGAAAACAAAACAGCATCCGGTTCATTGTTCTTCATGATAAAGATTTTGGGTAGGGTTTCGGCCTTATCTCTGCAGGCCTTATAATTTTTCATCATGTCTGTATTGGATACGATTGCATCTGTTGAAAACTTCATTGCTCTGTCCTCCTTTACGATAATATTTATACGTTACATTCATCATACTTTAATATTATTGATTTGTCAAATTTTTATTTTAATTATTTATATAATTATTTTTCTAATTTTTATATGGATTATTTTATGACCAAAAATGACACATAAAAAGAGGAAGGCCTATGACTGGTCTTCCCCGTAATCAGATCAATATTAAAAATGCTGATACAGATACTAATCTGTTTTTTCTATATTATTTCAATACAAGATTCGTATATGATTCAACTTCTATAGGTATTATCCTTGGTATCGAATCCAGTAATTTTTCGAGATCCTTATCATCGAGGCAATCCAGATATTCTATAAGCGATGATATTTTCTTGTATTCACTGATGGAAAACAATACAGCATCAGGTTGATTGTTTTTTAAGATAAATGTCTTTCCATATTTTTCCGCTGTTTCCCTGCACATTTTATAATCCTTGAACATATCAGAATTTGATACTATAGCTTCTGTAAGTATTTTCATAAATCTACTCCCTTTCGTATAACTTGCCTTAATATACAATAGTTGCAACAATATGTCAATGTAAATACTAAATAATTGTTATAAAAATAAATCTACTAAATATATAAACTGTATATATCTATATCATGTTTCAATCGTCTTCAAGCTTGGTCAGTTCCTTTTCAGTTACTTCATTCTCTTCAGGAGGAAGCATCTTGTACCTGTTGGATTTCTTCAGAACAGTCACATCAGCAACGTTATATGTTCTTATGTCCACTTCCTCGCCTTTATCAAGCCTGACCCTCAGTTCACCTTTTAACAGGCTCACATCTATAACTTCGCCTTTTCCGTCCGCTGTTTCAACTATTGCGCCTATTCCCGGAGTCTTCTTTATGAGGTCAGTATATACTTCATGCTCGTACTTGAGACAGCACATGAGCCTTCCGCATACGCCTGATATCTTGAGAGGATTCAGTGACATTGACTGATCCTTTGCCATTTTTATGGATACCGTCTGAAAATCGTTCAGGAACGTCGTACAGCAGAAAGCTCTTCCGCATATCCCTATCCCGCCTAAAAGCTTTGCTTCATCTCTTACGCCTATCTGCCTTAACTCGATCCTTGTCCGGAATGTGCCTGCAAGATCCTTTACCAGTTCCCTGAAGTCGACCCGCCCGTCCGCTGTGAAATAGAAAAGGAGCTTGCTCATATCGAAAGCCGTATCGACCCCGATGAGCTTCATAGCTATCTTATGTTCTTCGATCTTTTTTTCACATATCGCAAAGGCGTCCTTTTCCTTCTTTTTGGAATCCTCTGCCTTTCTGAGGTCTTCTTCAGTAGCTTTCCTCATTATCTGCTTGAGAGGCGCGATCAGCTGGTCATCCTCTACTTCCTGTATTTCCGTTGCAATGGTCCCCATTTCGATCCCTCTGACAGTTTCCACCACCACAAGATCATTTATATGGAGCTCTGTCGCTCCCGGCGCAAAACTATATATTTTACTTGATTGTCTGAATCTTATACCTACGACCGTAGTCATCTGCTCATTTCCTCCGCAATTTCTAT
>JBAYNV010000084.1:0-9144 GCA_041678685.1 Clostridia bacterium | reverse complement strand
TATCTCTACCATTGAGACATAAATCATAACGCCAGCGGAAAACCCCAGGCTCAACGATAAGAATTTAGTGTTTGTTTTCTTTGCAAAGAAAGCTATAAGGCTTCCTATACCTGTTGACAGACCCGCCAGCAGAGTCAGTGCAAATGCAAAATAAATGTTCCCCATATAACCGGCCTCCTCTATATTCAGTCAGTTCCGTTCCTAAGTATATCATCTTTTCTTTATGCAATAAACTTACAGATAATAATAATTTAATATATAATGTATTCATCAATCTTAAATCAAAATATCAGGAGGCGGTAATGGAGATCATACAACTTATCGAGTCGCAGCGTAAATTCTTTAACACCGATAAAACGAAAAGTATAGAATTTCGCATGGATGCTATACAGAAACTAAGGAATTCCCTCATATTCAATGAAAGAGAAATACTTGATGCGCTCAAAAGCGATCTGAATAAATCAGATTTTGAAGGGTATATGAGTGAAATAGGAATGGTAAGGGATGAAGCCGGATATGTAATGAAGCATCTGCTAAAATGGGCAAGAAATATAAAAGTATCCACTCCTATGGCACAGTTTTGTTCAAAGAGCTTTATTGTTCCTGAACCATACGGTATCATCCTTATAATGTCTCCCTGGAACTACCCTCTTCAGCTTTGCCTTGAGCCTCTTATAGGAGCGCTTGCGGCAGGCAACTGCGCCATAATAAAACCAAGCGCATATGCGCCTGCAACATCGAAAATCGTAGCGGATATGATTACAAGGATATATCCCCCGGAATATGTGTCGGTGGTGGAAGGCGGAAGAAAGGAGAACTCGGAACTGCTGGATCAGAAATTCGATTATATCTTCTTTACCGGGAGCGTGGCTGTAGGAAAACAGGTCATGGAAAGCGCATCTAGGAATCTTACTCCAGTAAGCCTTGAACTTGGAGGAAAGAGCCCGACAATAGTGGATAAGACTGCAAATATTGCATTAGCCGCAAAAAGGATCGCATTCGGCAAATATTTAAATGCAGGTCAGACATGCGTTGCTCCTGACTATATCCTTGCACACAGCAGCATAAAGGATCAGCTGATTACGGAACTTGGAAAACAGATCAAAGCCTTTTTCGGAAACGATCCTTTAACAGATAAAGATCTGCCAAGAATAATAAATGAAAAGCATTTTGACAGGATCTTAGGTCTCATGAAAGGTGAAAAAACCGTCATCGGCGGAAAAAGCAACAGAGAAAGCAGACTTATTGAACCGACGGTCCTTGATGGCATCACTTTTGATTCGCCTGTGATGCAGGAAGAGATATTCGGACCTGTTCTTCCGGTGATCCCGTTTAATGATATAAATGAAGTGATAGCATTATTGAAAGATAAACCAAAGCCTCTTGCTTTGTATCTTTTCTCTGATGATAAAACGATACAGAATATGGTATTAAGAAAACTGTCTTTCGGAGGCGGTTGTATAAATGACACGATAATTCACTTAGCCACATCCAAGATGGGTTTTGGAGGAGTAGGCAACAGCGGTATGGGTTCCTACCATGGGAAATTCAGTTTTGATACTTTTACCCACTACAAGAGTATAGTTCACAAAAAGAACTGGATCGATATACCTATGAGATATCATCCATACAGTGAAAGAAATTTTTCTCTTATCAAAATGTTCTTAAAATAGCTATTGGCCAAGCGTGAAACTACTGTATGAAACAATAAAACCTTCAGAGATTTACATTTTCTGAAGGTTTTTTTCGTTCTTTTTAATTCTGCCTGTAATTACAACACCGAATATGATCAGTACCGCTCCTATAATTCCCATCAGGGTTATTTCCTCATCCAGCAGCAGCCAGGCACAGATCATTGTCACAAATGGATTTATATATATGTAGCTGTTTGCCGTTATGACACCCAGTCTCCTTATAGCTACATTCCAGGCAAGATAGCACAGACCGCTTCCGAACACTCCAAGGAATACAAGGCAGAATATCACTTTGATATCTGAAAATGCAATGAAGTCAAATTTTTCACCTTCGATAAGCATTGCAGGCAATGTAGTTATTAGGCCATAGAACATAACTTTTCGTATAAGTATTATGCTGTCATATCTGTTCATTACTCTCTTAAGTATCACACTGTACACCGACCAGCATACGGCGGCAAGCAGTGCAAGAAAATCACCAAGAGGATCAAGTTTTAGTATCACAGTACCGTTGAATACCACAAGGGCAACACCGAGGAATGCGATAATAAATCCGGATATCGTGTTTCTGTGTATCTTCTCATCTTTTGTAAAGAAGTGTGCCAATATTGCCGTCAGCATCGGAGCAACGGCAACTATTATACTTACATTGGAAGTGAGCGTGTATGTAAGGGCCGTGTTCTCCGTAAAGAAATACAGAGAGCATCCGGACAGGCCGAGTAACAGGAATATCAGTTCATCCTTAAGAATGAACCTGCTGAATTTAGGTTTAAGAAGCAGAAGCACTACGTACGCGATGGCGAATCTCATAGTCATAAGCTGTAACGGAGTAAATGTGTCAAGCATCACTTTACTTGCTATATATGTGCTTCCCCATACGATTATGGTCAGTACCGCTATTATATGTGCCCAGATCCTCTTCTTCTCTGCCAAGCTTTCCTCACACAACACAAACTCTTAATTTGCTAATTATACCAAATAAAAAAGCAATGGAATAGTACCGGCTCTTCATGCGCCCTTCCTTCTTGAGGGGGCCTGCCATGTTCCTCCTGTATCTGACAAGGTAAATCACCTTCCCTCCGTTCATCCTGTATACTATGAGCTTGGACATATTACCGACGTTCCCGATGCTCTACCCCTTAGACCTGCTGCTGAACCTGCTCTTGTCTATGATTCCTGTACCTGCTTTTATCCATGAAGCCCCGTCTCCCGATATGTATATCCTTTTTACACCCTCATAGTCATCTGCCTGTATATGTAATCCAGGACCCTTTCCTATAGCTTTGTGCTGCTTTCCCCAGGGAATCGAAGTATTTCACACCTTTGAGCCGGGGAATTCGAACCGGTACCTGCTTATGTAATTCATCACGGTTTGCTTGCTCAGCTCATCTTCTGCGATTACGGCTTGCTCTCCACCTTTCCTGTAGTAGGTCTAGAGCGCCTCTTCTATCATCTGCGTTTCAACATCGCTTGCTATATTCTCGTGCGCCTTTATCCCGAACATCCTGCCTGTTATGTATTCCGTCTTTCCTGTATGCTTATTCTTAAAGTATGTGCGCCGGTATGTGACCTTACCCATCCTTGTTAAAATGAGTTCTTGCGCTTATGGACGATCTCGTAACATCCCTTTCTTTCCTCGCTGTTACACAATTCCTCATCCATTTCTTCCAAAATCTCTGTTATCACGCTCAAGCCTAACTTGCAGAGATCCTTACATATGCCATTAGATATCTGCCCTATGTCTTCGTCTTTCCTTACCTGGCTTGCTATTCTATTCTTCATTTTTTTCGTGTCTTTTTCGCAAAAATTCTCAATACTCTTATTCATGAGAGATCTTCTTTCCTTCTAATATTTTTCCAAATACTATTCTAACAGAAAGATCCGTCTCTCTCTTTTTTTTATTTCCCTACAGTAACTTTACTCTAACCCTTGTTTTATATAGTAAAGATATACATCCTCAAGACCCAATGGGTTCTCTACTCTTGTATAATCTGCTGGCAGATTATCACTGACTACTCTTAAAACTATACCATCATGTCTTTGATAAATATTACATACTCCATATTCCTTTTGAATATCAGCAGTCTCTTTAATTGTGCAGTATTTCTCACCTACTTTACCCTGTATGGATTTTATAAGGTTCTCTGGCGTATCTGAAATAACAAGCTTTCCTTTATTTATAAGCAGGACCTGGTTTGCTATACACTCTATATCTGAAATCGCATGAGTGGCAAGTAGTACAATACTGTCTTGTGCAATTTTTGATATATGATTTCTGATACTGATTCTTTCCATAGGGTCAACACCAGAGGTCGGTTCATCAAGAATTACGACCTTTGGCGAACCGAGTAGAGCCTGTATGAGCAACACCCTTTGCCGCATGCCATGTGAAAAACCTTTAAGCTTTCTGTTAGCGCTTGCAGTGAGATGCATTACCTCAAGCAGTTCCTGAATCTGAACTGATGCTTCTTTAATCGGTATTTCCTTTAACATTGCCATGTAATCAAGAAACTGATGTGCAGTCATTGTTTCATACAATCCTTGCTCCTGAGCCATATAGCCTAATAAACGACGGTACTCTATTCCGCATTTTAAAATATCACTTTCGTTCCATAGAACCGTACCTGACTGACGTTTCAATGAATCAGTAATAATTCCCATCAATGTACTTTTACCAGCTCCGTTTGGACCGACTATACCATATACTCCCTTTTCGAATGTATAGCTGAAATTATCCAGTGCTCGGATATTCCCATAATTCTTGCATAATGATATTAACTCAAGCTTCATGCTTTGTACCTCCTCCACTGCCTTTTTGTCTCAATTGTTGCAACACATCCTATTGCCACAAAGACCGCTATCCTCACTAAATTGGGTATTATATCGATATTCGAAATCTGTGTTGTATATGAAAAATATGAAACAAATCCCATATCCGGCAAGCTTGCTATTAATGCCGGTACAAGTAAAATGCCAAAAGATACTAATATACTTTTTATATATGTATCACATACAGATGAAATGTATAAAGCAACCATTGCTGCACTTATTAATGCAATTAACCTTGTCAGATAGATAACTGATATGTAGATTATAACAGGGATATCCTTTATACTCTCTTCCCATACGGACAGGGTTAATCCGCTGCTGATTAACCCTTGGAAACCGCCCCATCTTTCATATACAAGGTATATCTCTCTGCAAGTAATTGCTGACCATACTATAACTGCTATCAGAATACTAAGTAATGTTTTTACTGTTATAATATTTTTTCCTCTTGGTAGAGTCTGTAGAAAAGTAAGCATATCTGATTTCTTTTCATACGATATTTCATGGCTCACAAGAAGAATAAGGAAAAACATTGCTAAAGCCATTACTTCGAGCCTCCATGATTTTGATGTTATCCCAAAAACATTCTCGTATGCATTGATACCTATAAGGTGGAAATTATCTTTACCTGTCTCATAAATCATTTTTGCTCTTTCTATGACAATATTCAAAGCTTTAATTCTGGCATATGCATATTCAAGTTCGTATGCTGCCGTTTTATCATATAGAGCTCGTTCTCTATTTACTTCATATTCCTCTGTAGCACTTTTTAGGTCATCTTCCAGTAAATCGAGTGTATCCTGACTTACTGGTCCGGAATATTTAGTTGAAAAATTTTCTACAAATTCATCTACTAATGTATTCCTAATCTGTGGTAATTTTATATATTTCCACGCTGTAAAGAACAGGACTGCAACTATTATCACCCCTCCGCAGTATATGAATACCTTTTTTAGTTCCACATGCTTAAGCCTTGCAAATTGCACTTTCATTTTAGATAATAAGGGTAACTCTGATGACCGCGGTATATATCTCAGTATAACATGACCTATCAAGCATAAAGCACTTAATAGAAGTATTAGGAAAACCATTGCATAAAGAACCGCTTTCCATTCAATTACAAGATTTCCAAAAATAGAAAGGTTAACATAACGGCTAAATACCGGTCTGGTTGAAATCATTGTAAAAATATTAATACTGGACAGCCAACCTAACGCATAATTCTTATTTAGTACTATGAACAGAATGTACTCTGATAAGTACACAAGTGACATTAAAACAAATGAAATCGAACGGTTTCTGATCCACATGAAAACCACCCAGAATAGCATACCGGAAAGAATAAGGCCTAAAGCCCTATATATACCAAACAGAAAAAGAAACTTACCTAAACTTATAGGTTCAGGAAAATACATGAACAGTGGTATTGATTGAACTAATCGTGACAAATCGGCCGAATGGCTATATATAGTAAATGATGATAATATCAGTGATATATAGAAAACTGAAGTAATTAATATCGCAGAAAACACTATTATTCCTGCCCGTCTAAAGAAAAGCTTGCTTCTGCCTGCTGGAGAAGATACTACAAGCATATTCAGATTCATTCTTCTTTCGTCAAAAAATAGAAAAACAGTTACCAGCATCATCAAGACCATAAAGACTGCTGACGCATCATTATTGATAACTGATAGAATCAGGTTGTTATTACCAGGATTATATGAGTAACCTTCCATATTGGCAAAGTCCCGAACTGTCTTATCAATATTTTTCAATTCAAAAGAAGATGAATCTTCTTTTGAAAGCATTTTCTTCATTAACTCAGCTTGTATTTTTATTCCGCTTAGATAACCAGGATATGTTTCAATATGCTTCAGGTTAGCTATATAATCATCTATGTAATAGACACGGGCTCTCAAAAGCAGGTCCTTTCCCTCTTTTAAATCTGATATGTATCCAGCTAATTCAGGATTTTCCAACACATATGCATCAACTGCTTCTAAGTCATCAACTTCAATCTGTGCTAATACACGTGACAGACTCATTAGTATGCTTTTCTCATCTTCCAGTAGAGAGATTGCCTCATCTGTGTTCTTGTCAGCTATCTTATCCTGCCAGTACGAATCTATACTTGAATATTCATTAAAGGAGCAAAATATATTATCTTTCTGCACTATAAGATACAAGACAATATTTATGACTGCAAGTACTACGAATGCAATATACCAAAACGGATTCCTATATACTCTCTTTAATTCCTGCATATTTACTCCAGTAGTTCTTAATCAACTTCCATTTCTACTAATGACCATGCCAGATTTCCTGATCCTATATCTTCTTTAGAGATATAATAAAAATTAGGAGTCATGCTTCCAGATATTTCCCTGAAAAACACTTTATCTTGTGTTTCAAACGCATATGATATATTACTTACTAGTGATGTTGTACTAATAAAATCAATATATTCCCCATCATGACCATATATGTATAGCCCTCTTTTCCCTAAAGGTATTTTTAATGTTTTATCTATTAGAGGATTTGAGTTAACAAGATATATGTATTTATTATCATAAACAGCAGTACCCTGCTGATAAGAGGGATCCGATTCCTTCAGGGTAATATGCTTCATATCCTCTTTTCTCATCATCATAAATCCTTTATCAGCCTGAAACCAGTAAAATGTCTCCGGATCAGGTGTATAAATAGTCGCTACATACTCACTTGCTTCTGTATAATTTGGAAATATTGTAATGTATTCTTCTGTTGAAAAATTATACCCTTTAAGTAAATATGTTCCATTATCTTCAGATCTCTCGGTATAAAATAACCAGTACTTAGTTACCCTAAACTCATTTACATCACCAGTGGCAACTATTTTTACATCGTTATTTTTATCCAATGTTGTAGTATACAGAGTTGTTAAAATATAGTCCTTACTTGTATCAATAGATCTAAATCTAATCAATATATTGTTTGCTGATATCTGATAAGCATAATTTGCGTTTAATGTGGGATTTTCTATACTTATCTTTGTTATTTCTTCTCTTTCTTTACCCATAAGATTCATCCTGCTTAATGTAAACTCATTGTTTATGTAACGTGAAAGATAATATATATATCCTTCATGAGTAAATATTTCACTTATATTATTTAAGTATGAACTACATTCTGAACTACTATGCACACATGCAGGGTCAAAACATAATAAATTCCATTTATCTTCATTATCCAAATAGTATATTCTGTTCTCTACAACAGTGTAAGCTCCTTGTTCTGTCAGTGCATATGTACCAGTAATAGGCATAAAATCATTGTAATTAACTGATGAATCATTGTTTGTTGGTTCCGGTGAATAATTATTTCTGTTACAGCTTGTTAGTAATAAAACAAGCACTACTGATAATATTATCATTTTTTTAGTCGTAAACATATTATGTTATCCTTTCCGAGTTTTACTGTATTTCTATTATAACTTATGTATTATATTTTGATCGTTATAAAATAATAATTGGATGAGCTATATAAAACATTCAAATACTTATATGTACTGATAGATGAATTATAGTTCAACAAATAGTTATTAATCATATCAACACTCAGCATGCTTCTATTTACCAGACAGTAATTGCTAATGTTCTAATGAAATAACTCCCATTACTTGAATAGTATGCTGTATGGGATATTGGAAAATGATCGCTTATCCACCATTGCAATAGACAGTATCTTGAATCTGGCGATGATGCTGAATCATACTCATGCGTGGTAAACCAAAAAGCTGTCCAGCAATATGTATCTAGTTATAAAGCCAAATCTGAATACTCAGAATAGGATAACGAGGCCCAAGCTTCAATACTATCTCCTGCTAAATGTGCTACATAATTGCCGCCTTTCCATACCCCTTCTTCAAAATCAGTTATCCAATCAGTTGCTTGTACGGGACTTTGTATTAACATAGAGCATAAAATTGTAAAACAAATAAACATACTTAAGACACATTTCTTTACTTTATTCATTGTATTGCCTCCTTTTAAATTTTACATTTCTAACATTTCAATATTCATAGAATCAAAACTGAGTGTTGATAGAATGACCATTTATTTTAAAAAAGTTGTTTAAAAAGTGTTGCCAATCCACCCTTTTAAATTCACTATAATTTACACACTGGTATGTGTATGTTCATAAGTTATCCCGGCACTGCTGTCCGTGCGAACATGCAGCAGATGAAATAATTGAAGGTATTATTAATAATCAATAACGAAATAAATAGCTTAATTTTCTTCGCTTTTCTTATACCATATTACCTGCGTTTATTATACGTAAATGAATCATATCTGATTAAATAATGAATGTCAATTAAAATTTTATTCCTAATAGAGGGAATTAACGATCTTCTCCTTTATTCATGGAAGTATCTCATGCAAATCCATTTTCTCTATTAATGTTGGAATTTACTTTTGCAATTCACAATTTTATTTCCCTACAGTAATTTACTCTAACCCGCTTGACAGGTATTTCTTATGGTATATAATTGACTTATTAGTCAGTCAATTAAAGAAAGGCATATGAAATGGGTAAAAATCCGGAAAGCAATGCTCTGATAAGAGAAGAAAGACAGATACAG
>JBAYNV010000083.1:0-9189 GCA_041678685.1 Clostridia bacterium | reverse complement strand
TTGTAATCGGTCGAAACGGTCTCGGGATTGTTGTTTATGATTATGACCTCATAACCCATATTCTTAAGAGCCCATACGCAGTGAACGGATGAATAATCGAATTCAATGCCCTGACCTATCCTTATCGGTCCCGAGCCAAGAACAATGATCCTCTGTTTATCTGTATGTGCAAGCTGCCTTGCCTCGCATTGTCTGTCATAAGTAGAGTAGAAATAGGGAGTAGCGGCTTCAAATTCCGCTGCACAGGTATCCACCATCTTGTATGACGCGTCTATGTGCGGGATATCTCTTTTTCCTGATATCCTCTTTAATGCCAAGTCCGTATATCCTAGTTTTTTGCCTGTAAGATAGTCATCATCACCGAAAGATACCGTTATCTTCTTTTCATAATCAGCAAGCTTTTTTATCTTTGCTATGAACCATTTGTCTATTTTTGTTATCCTGTTTATTTCATCGACCGATATACCCTGTTTTAAGGCTTCAAATATGGTAAAAAGACGTATGTCGTCCATGTCATGCAGTTTCTGTAACATGTCTGTTCCGGAGGCGAATACGTGATTTAAAGTATCCTTGGATATTTCCGCGCCTCTTACGGCTTTCATAAGAGCCATCTCAAATGAAGGCGCTATGGCCATTACTTCTCCCGTGGCTTTCATCTGCGTGCCAAGCTTATGGCTTGCAGTGGCGAATTTATCAAACGGCCATTTGGGGAATTTCACGACCACATAGTCAATGGCAGGTTCAAAGCACAGGCAGGTCTTGCCTGTGATATCATTTTTTATCTCATCAAGAGTGTAGCCTAAAGCCAGCTGCGCCGTTACCTTGGCGATGGGATACCCCGTGGCCTTGCTTGCAAGGGCAGAGGAACGCGACACTCTTGGATTCACTTCTATAACGGCATATTGGAAGCTGTCCGGATCCAGTGCGAACTGCACATTGCACCCTCCGACTATCCCAAGTTCCGTTATTATATGCAAAGCCGCAGACCTGAGCATCTGGAACTCTTTATCTGACAGCGTGAGGGCAGGGGCGACCACTATAGAGTCTCCGGTATGCACTCCGACAGGGTCTACATTCTCCATCGAGCATACAGCTATCACATTGCCGTTTATGTCCCTTATGGTCTCGAATTCTATCTCTTTCCAGCCGTATATGTATTTTTCCACAAGTATCTGATGGATAGGGGAGGCATCAAGGCCTAATTCCGCTATGGTAAGAAGCTCCGCTTCCGTATATGCGACTCCTCCGCCTGTACCTCCTAAAGTGAATGCCGGGCGTATTATGATGGGATAGCCTATGCTGTCAGCTATTACCTTTGCTTTTTTTATATCATCCGCTATATCCGACGGTATAGTAGGCTGATTTATCGAAGCCATCGTATCTTTGAACATTTTTCTGTCTTCAGCTTTATCTATCGCATTGACATCAGTGCCTAAAAGCCTTACGTTCTCCTTATCAAGAAAACCGCTCTTTGCAAGCTGGTGTGCGATCGTCAGTCCTGTCTGTCCGCCAAGACTTGCTATCATGCTGTCAGGATGCTCTTTTCTTATTATCCTTTTCACGGTTTCCTGTGTCAGCGGCTCAAGATATATCTCATCCGCCAGCGCCTGGTCAGTCATTATAGTTGCAGGGTTGGAATTAACAAGAACGACATTGATCCCCTCATTCTTAAGTACTTTGCAGCCCTGTGTGCCTGCATAATCAAATTCGGCCGCCTGTCCTATGACGATCGGTCCTGAGCCTATGATCAATACTTTTTTTATACTGTTATCTCTTGGCATCTGTGTCACCTCCCATCATTGAAACGAACCTGTCGAAAAGGAAGCTTGTATCTTTCGGACCTGCGCATGCTTCCGGGTGGAACTGAACGGAAAAAGCTTTTTTGGAAGGGTAATCCATCCCTTCGCACGTACCGTCATTTGCATTTATGAAGCTCATCTCTTCCGGAGCCGCAACAACGGCATACCCGTGATTCTGCGTTGTAATATATACCAGCCCGGTTTTGGTATCCTTTGCCGGCTGATTCGTGCCTCTGTGGCCGTATTTCATTTTTACCGTATCATACCCGTTTGCAAGAGCAAGCAGCTGATGGCCAAGACATATTCCGAATATGGGAAGAACGCCCAAGAGCTTTTTTAACTCCGATATACACTGCCTGTTGTCTTTAGGATCTCCCGGTCCGTTTGAGAGCATTATGCCGTCAGGGGAATATCCAAGTATTTCTTCGCTTTTCATATTGTATGGCACGGATATGACATCGCAGCCGTGTACTTTCAGCTGTCGGATGATATTCTTTTTAGATCCGTAATCTATGAGGACCACTTTTCTCTTCAGACACGGTGAGGAATATTCTTCTACTGCCTGACACGTAACATTCTTTACAGCATCTGTGATTTTGTATGTCTTGATCGAGGCTATCGTTTTCTCATCAGCAGGCGTGTCTGATATCTTTGCGTTCATTACTCCGTATTCGCGTATCACTTTGGTAAGCTCGCGCGTGTCTATATCGTACAGTCCAGGGATGCCCTGTTTTTTAAGATATGTATCCAGATCATACTGCGATCTGAAATTGGAAGGGCAGTCGCACCATTCTCTTACTATATATGCTTTCATACAGCATTTTTCGCTTTCAAAGTCTTCTTCGATCATTCCGTAGTTGCCTATAAGGGGAAATGTCTGTACAGCTATCTGACCGTAATAACTTGGGTCAGTCAGTGTTTCGATATATCCTCCCATGCCTGTAGCAAACACTATCTCGCCAACGGTCTCCTGATCTGATCCGAATCTCTTTCCTTCGAATACCTGTCCGTTTTCCAATATGAGATATGCTTTTTTCATATTTTTTTCCATGTTTTCAATCTGTCATCAATCTGACGAGTACAGCCTTCTGGGCATGCAGCCTGTTCTCTGCCTGTTCAAAGATCTCTTTTGCGTGTTCTTCAAATACTTTACCGGTTATTTCTTCTTCCCTGTGTGCAGGAAGACAGTGCAGGACGATCGCATCCGCTTTGGCCGCATCCATGACTTCGTCATTTATCTGATAGCCATGAAAAGCCGCTTTGCGTATTTCCGCTTCCTCTTCCTGACCCATGGATGCCCAAACATCAGTATACAGGACATCAGCATCTTTTGCCGCATCAAGGACCGATGCTGTGCATGTGAAGCGTCCGGTGCTTTGCGCCCATTCCATTATACTCTTATCAGGGCAATAATTCTTTGGACATGCAACAGAAACCGTCATTCCAACTTTTATGCATCCGGCTATGAGAGAGTTGGCCATATTGTTGCCGTCTCCTATAAAACATAATTTCATGTTTTTGAAAGTGCCTTTGAATTCCCTTATAGTCATAAGATCGGCAAGCACCTGGCAGGGATGCTCGAAGTCTGTCAGTCCGTTTATTACCGGAATGGAGCCGTATCTGGCCAAATCCTCCACTTCAGACTGCTTGTATGTCCTTATCATTATGGCGTCAAGATATCTTGAAAGCACTCTTGCAGTATCCTGTACAGGTTCGCCTCTTCCGATCTGAAGATCATGAGAACTTAAAAACAGGGCATATCCTCCCAGTTCATACATGCCCACTTCAAAAGACACCCTCGTACGAGTAGAGGATTTCTGGAATATCATGCCAAGCTTTTTGCCATCAAGATATTTTTTCCCTATACCGTTCTTTTTTTCATATTTCAGCTGATCACCAAGATCAAGTATGTCCAGTATTTCCTCTGATGTCAGATCCATGAGTTTTAAAAGATGTTTCATTTTGCCGCAGCCTCCTTAAGTACACATATCGCTTTTCTTATGCTCTCCGATGATATATTGAGCGGCGGGAGCATTCTTACCTTGTTCTTTGCAGTTAAGAACAGCACGCCGTTTTTTATGCAGTCTTTTACGACATCCTTTGCAGGTCTCACTGTTTCCACTCCGAGCATCAGTCCCATGCCGGTCACGCCAATAACTCCTTGTGAGTCCTTAAGAAGATCCCTTATCAGTTTTTCCTTCACCAAAACATTATTCATAAGCTTTCTGTCTATCCGCTTTATGACAGAATAGGCGCCTGCGCATATTATGGGGTTTCCTCCGAAAGTAGAGCCGTGCGAGCCATAGCCAAGAACATTTTCAGTTCTTTCATTAAACATCACAGCACCTATAGGCAATCCGCCTCCAAGACCTTTTGCGGTCGTGACTATGTCAGGCAGAATGCCATATCTTTGATAACAATACAGCTCGCCGGTCCTGCCATTACCTGTCTGCACTTCATCTATTATGACTAATATGTCCCTTTCATGTGCAAGGTTTACGACTTTATCCACATAATTCCTTTCAAGCACATATACTCCGCCTTCACCCTGTATGAGCTCGATCATTATAGCCGCGCAACGATTGCCATCCAGCAGATCCTTCATATCATTGCAGTCATCGGGTTTTGCATATATGAATCCGTCAGTGAAGGGTCCGAAATCTTTATGGAACACATCCTGTCCCGTAGCGGAAAGGGTAGTTATCGTTCTTCCGTGGAAACTGTTACACAGGGTGACGATCGTATGCCTTCCCGCTCCGTATTTGTCTGATGAATACTTCCTTGCGGTCTTTATTGCGCATTCATTTGCCTCAGCGCCGGAGTTGCAGAAAAACACCTTCTTCATCCCAGTCTTCTTACAGAGAAGCTGCGCAAGCTTCACCTGAGGTGCGGTATAGTAAAGATTGGAAGTGTGGCCAAGCATATCCATCTGCTCTGTAACAGCCCTCTTCCACGGTTCATCGTTCGTGCCGAATGTATTTACAGCTATACCCGCTCCCATATCAATATATTGATGTCCCGACTCATCCGATAATTCCGATCCGTTGCCTTTTACAAGTTCCAGATCGAATCTCGTGTATGTATTCGCTATGTATTTCCTGTCTTTTTTCTTTAAATCAGCCATGATCTTCCTTATCCTTTTTAGATAAACTTTTTAATAGAACATTGTTCCTATGCCTTCATCCGTAAGCGTCTCTATGAGTATCGAGTGCGAGATGCGCCCGTCGATTATGAATACTTTCTTTACGCCTCTTCTTACCGCTTCGATGCAGCATTCGGTCTTTGGTATCATGCCGCCGTTTATGACTCCTTCTTTGATGAGCCTTGCGGCATCGCTCACTGATATTTTTGATATGAATGAGGATGGGTCATTTTTATCCAGCATCAGCCCGGATATATCCGTCATGGATATGAGGCTTTCAGCCTTCAGCTGCGCCGCTATACCCGAAGCGGCCGTGTCCGCGTTTATGTTATATGTATTCCCTTCATCATCGCATCCCACTGTCGCTATGACCGGGATATATCCTTTTTCCAGTATATCAAGAATGGGCGCGGTGTTTATACCTGTTATCTCTCCCACATAACCGAGATCCTCCCTCAGCATTTTTGCCTTTAAAAGGTTCCCGTCCATGCCGCATAAACCAATGGCTTTTCCTCCGAAGTTTTCAAGAAGGTTCACAAGATTCTTATTGATCTTTCCTGCCAGGACCATCTGAACGATCTGCGCCGTTTCCTTATCCGTAACTCTCAGCCCGTCTATGAATTTTGTCTCCTTGCCCATCTTTTTCAGCGTCTCGGTTATTTCCGGTCCTCCTCCGTGTATAAGCACGACTTTCATGCCTATGGATGACATAAGGACTATGTCTCTCATCACAGCCTGTTTAAGAAGATCGTCGGCCATTGCGCTGCCGCCGTATTTTACTACTACTATCTTGTTGTTGTATGCCTGTATATATGGCAGGGCATGCACCAGGACTTCCGCCCTCTGGGTATTTGTCAGATCCATCTGTTCCTCCTAGGTTCTGTAGTCTCCGTTGATCTTCACATAATCGTATGTAAGGTCGCATCCGTATGCGCAGGCAAAGAACGCGCCTGCATTCAGGTCTATTTTTATCGTTATGTCTTCCTGCTTTAATATGGTTTTTGCGTCCGCTTCAGAAAAGCCCACTCCCGCTCCGTTTTTGCATACATCTATGGAGCCTGCTTTTGATGCGAATGAGACATCTATTTTATTCACGTCGACATCGCACTTGCTGTAGCCTATTGCGCACAGGACCCTGCCCCAGTTAGCGTCACATCCGAACATCGCAGCTTTCAGAAGGGAAGAGCATATCACGGATTTTGCAACTGTCCTGCATGTATCCTTATCTTTTCCGTGTATCACATCACAGGTTATGAGCTTTGTCGCTCCTTCTCCGTCTTTGGCTATCATCCTGCATAAATACATCATGACTTCGTTGAGCGCTTCATAGAATATCCTGTAATCAGCGTTGTTTTCATTTATCTCGTCATTTCCTGCAATACCGTTTGCCAGCACTGACACCATATCGTTCGTTGAAGTGTCGCCGTCAACGCTTATCATATGGAACGTATCCTGTATATTATCGGACAGTGCGATTTTCAGCATCTTTGATGAAATGGCCGTGTCTGTGGTTATGAATACGAGCATCGTCGCCATGTCCGGATGTATCATGCCTGAGCCTTTTGCTATTCCGCCCATCGTGCAGACATGTCCGCCTACGGTGAATCTTACTGCTATTTCCTTTACCCTTGTGTCAGTCGTCATTATGGCTTCGGATGCATATGCGCTTCCGTCAGAAGTCAGACCTTCGCACAGCGCTGCCATCCCGTTTTTTATTGGGTCTATGCTCATAGGCTGGCCGATGACTCCTGTTGATGCGACTATGACATCGTTCATTTTTATACCTGTATATTCGCTCACAAGGCTGCACATACTATTTGCTATCTCTATCCCGTTAGCATTGCAGGTATTGGCATTCCCACTGTTGCATATGACAGCCTGGGCTTTACCGTCTTCAAGATTCCTCTTCGTGACAACAAGCGGCGCGCCTTTGACAAGGTTTGTCGTGTAAACGGATGCCGCGTTGCATATCGCATCGCTTATAATGAGTGCAAGATCCCTTTTGGATCTGTTTTTTCTTATCCCACAGTGTATCCCGTTTGCTTTAAAGCCTTTTGGGGCTGTGATACCGCCATTGATGTGTTCCATTTCTTCTCCTTTAAATATTTAAACCTTCTGTTTCATCCAGACCCATCATGATGTTCATGCACTGGATGGCTGAACCGGAAGCTCCTTTTCCTAAATTGTCGAAAACCGATACAAGAAGCAGTCTGTCTTCGTTTCCCATAACATATATCTTCATGCTGTCCCTGCCTGCCATGCTGTTGGAATATATGAAACCGTTAAGATCCGATCCGTATATATCCTTTACATCCATTAGGGGATGCTTTCCGTACTTGTCCGCATATATATCCGCTATAGCTGTTTTCAATGATCCTGTATGCTCCACCAGATCCGTTATTATCGGGACCGTCACAGCCATCCCGCTGTAGAAATCTGAAACTACCGGAACGAACACAGGCATATTTTTCAGTTTTGATATCGCGGTCATTTCCTTTAAGTGCTTATGCTCCTGTGAAAGGGCATATATTCCCGGGCTGTCATACCCTGCGTTCCTGTCACTGTCCGTGTATTCGCTTATCATCGTCTTGCCTCCGCCGCTGTATCCTGTCAGCGAGCAGCAGGTGAAAGGATAATCATTTGGAAGGATACCGCTTTCGACAAGAGGATATACAAGCGATATGAATCCTGAGGCGTGGCAGCCCGCAACTGCCACGCGCTTCGTTGTCTTTAATTTTTCGTATGTCTCTTCACTCAGTTCCGGAAAACCGTATACCCAGCCTTTTTCCGTCCTGTGCGCGGTGGAGGTGTCTATCACTTTTACATCCGGATTTTCTATCATGCCCACAGATTCAACAGCGGCAGCATCGGGAAGGCATAAAACGGCATAGTCGCAGGAATTAAGGCATTCTTTTTTCCTTACCGGATCTTTCATCATGTCTTTTTCCAGCGATATGATGTTTATATCATTCCGCTTCTTAAGCCTGTCATATATCCTAAGTCCGGTCGTCCCGGACGAGCCGTCTATAAACACATTAAACATTCAGCAGTTTCTCCCTCACGTATAATATCTGCTCTTTCACGGCAATTCCGCCGGTCCCGCCCTTGGATGTCCTTTTTTCCACGCACTTGCCAAGGTCTACCGCATCGTATATATCATTTTCAAACAGCGTGCTGTGTTTTTTGTACTGATCCAGAGACAGCTCTTCTAGCGTCGTGCCGTTTTTTATGCACGCGGCTACCAATTCTCCCGTGATCCTGTATGCTTCCCTGAAAGGGATCCCTTTTCCTGTAAGGTAGTCAGCGCAGTCGGTGGCGTTGATGAATCCTTTTTTAGCCGCCGTTTTCATGTTGTCTTTAAATATCGTTATCGAACCAAGCATGCCTGAAAAAACCATAAGGCATATTTTTACAGTATCGATGCTGTCGAATATGGCTTCCTTATCCTCCTGCATGTCCTTGTTATATGCCTGAGGCAATCCTTTCATCATCGTAAGAAGCGACATGAGATCCCCGAATACGCGTCCGGACTTTCCTCTTACCAGTTCGCACATGTCAGGGTTCTTTTTCTGAGGCATGATGCTTGAACCTGTGGAATATCCATCTGATATCTCAATGAACTTATACTCCCACGAAGACCATAAGATCATTTCCTCTGCAAATCTTGAAAGATGCATCATTATAGCTGAGTTAATAAATGCTGTTTCCAGTACATAATCCCTGTCGGATACGGCGTCCATCGAATTTTCGGATGCATGATCAAAACCGAGTTCCTTTGCAGTCATGGACCTGTCTATAGGGTAGGAGGTGCCTGCAAAAGCGCATGCCCCCAAAGGCGATACATCCATACGGTCATATGCGTCGTTACATCTGTCTATGTCACGTAAAAACATCATGGCGTATGATATGAGGTGATATCCGAAAGTGATCGGCTGGGCCCTCTGCGTATGTGTATACCCGGGCATGATGTCCATGCTGTAGAGTTCGGCTTTATCGGCTATGACTTTACACAGCAGCTTAAGGAGCGTAACTGTTTGAGTGATCTCTTCTTTTACATACATCCTAAGATCGACCGCAGCCTGATCGTTCCTGCTTCTTGCGGTATGGAGCGATTTTCCGGCAACTCCTATGCGTTTTATGAGCTCGCTCTCGACGAAGGTATGTATATCCTCAGACGAAGGGTCGCATACAAGTATGCCTGTTTCCATGTCATGCAGTATCTCTTCCAGACCGCATATTATCTTATCC
>JBAYNV010000082.1:0-9222 GCA_041678685.1 Clostridia bacterium | reverse complement strand
GACTTCGCTCCATGTTATGCCTGCGTCGTCTGAAAGCACATATGTGGATCCGTAGTATTTATCCTCCATCTCTTTGGATATCCTGCCTTCCGAGAAGTAGGCATCCCTCATGTTTTTCTTGAAACCCTCCGCCGCAAATTCTCTTTGAACTGCGATAAGATGGTTGAAAGATGTTACAATGAGCATATTTTTATTGAACACAGTGACCCCGGCATCCCTGTCATCAAGCGGCGTGTCCATAATGATCTCCGGAGCGGTCCATCTGCGTCCTTCATCATAACTTCTTGACATCATTACCTTGCCAAACGGGCATACATGACCGAGTCTTTTACCCGAACATACTGCTAAAAGTTCATTGTTCACGCCTCTGCATACGGAAGGCCATCCGTGGTAACCGAAAATCGCATCTTTTGTGGCAAATATCTTTACATGTTCCATTTCTTCATTGTCCATATGATCCTCCGGGGAAAAATATTAGAAAATACAGGTCGCCCATCGATTATACCATACAGTATATGATATGAAATTGTGAAAAGTGCACAAACTAGCACATTTCCGGCTGTAACCGCTCTTATGTGTTGTATAATTCTGTGTGACAGTATATTTACTGTAACAGATCAGAAACGGAGAATGATATATGAAATTAACTAATTTTATCGAGAATGGGGAATTTTACAAGGCGAATTACCATACACATTCACAGAACAGCGACGGTCAGTTTACCCAGGAAGAAGTTATAAATATGTACAAAGAGCAAGGATACAGCTTTCTGTGCATGTCAGAACATAACAGGGTGACAAAAACTACCAAATATGATACTGATTCATTTAAGCTTGTTCCCGGACTGGAACTACACTGCGTCATGCATGAATCACCGTTGGTTATACACCACATGCTTGGGCTGGCCTCACAGGATAATGAAAAGATATATAACGACATGAGGATAGATAATGTTCCTTTTACGGAAAACAATGAAACGCTTCTGGCACTGGAAAAAACGCTTATTGATCTGGACCTCCTGACAGTATACTGTCATCCTACATGGAGCCATGTAGAGACGCCTCAGTTCGATTTTCTAAAAGATACTGAAATAATGGAAGTATGTAATTTCGGTACAATCATCGACCAGGGGCATAATAATGACCCTGTATACTGGGATTCATGGCTTAAGCAGGGTAAACAGATCTTCGGTATGGCCAATGACGACTCCCACAGGATACAGCATTTCTGCGGCGGCTGGAATATGGTAAAGTGCAAGGAATTTACTGTCCCCTCTATGCTTGATTCACTGAGAAAAGGCAGCTTCTACTGCACTATGGGACCATTCATCGATGATTTCTATATCGAAGACGGATATGCCGTGGTAAAATGCTCCGAAGCAAAGTCGGTTACAGTGATCACCCAGAGCGGCTGGGGGAAAAGCTACAGGGATCCAAAAGGAAAGCTAACCGAAGTTGTTCATAACTGTCCAATGTCCGCATATTCCATAAGGGTGGAAGTAGAGGATATGAACGGCAATATAGCATGGTCAAACCCGATCACCAGGATGGACAGGTTCCAGTACAGATAAGGAGAAAAATATGGAAACACTGAAATACAGGAATGGATATATCTGTGTATCGTATCTTTCAAAAAATGCAGTCAGGATAAGGGCGGGATCACGCGACAGATTTACTGAAAACAATCCATGCGCCAGATACGGGATATATGACATGTCGGAGAATTCCGGCAGGGACGGATCGGTCGCATGCTCGATCGAAGGCGGAGTACTGTTTGTCAACGGTATGAAGACCGAAATTTCTTTTAAGAAAGGATTCGGATATTCCATACAGGTAGATAAAGACGAGAGATTCTACGGACTGGGGGATGCCGACAGATCCACTCTTGAAAAGAGGGGAACGGAACACCTCATATGGGTCGAGAACGTCAAGTGTTATATCCCGTTCCCTGTATTGCTGTCGAGTAAAGGGTGGGGGATCTTCTCATGTACGACATACAAACAGAAGTTCGACATATGCAAAAAAGACAGTGATACCTTATCCGTATATGCAAATAACGGGCCGTGCGATATCGTCATATTCACAGGCAGGGGATACAGGGATCTTATAAAAGAATTCCGGAGGATAACAGGTTTTGCCAGACTCCTGCCAAAGTACGCATACGGTCTTTCATATGTCGCAAATCAGAAGATAGATGCCTTCAATATGATAAATGAGATGTACACCTTCAGAAAGGAAGGTATACCGTGCGATGTATATGGGCTGGAACCTGAATGGATGGAGCACAGATATGACGCAACAGTAGATAAGAAAATGAATCCTGTCAAGTTCTACATCCCTTACTGGATGGATGTGAACTGCATACATGACAACACATTCTTCAGGCCTATACGTGAGATGAATTACAAACTCAGCCTGTGGCTGTGCTGTAATTATGATCTTTCCTATGAAGAGGAAAGAAATGCCGTTATACCTAAGGCTGATATAGCGGAGGATATTGGGGACGGGAATACGGAATATCTGAAGGACCGCATATGGGACGATCCCAATCTCAGTGCGCCCCAGAGGATGGATAAACTGACCGTAAAAGACCAACCCTGGTTCGAGCATTTAAAGAAGTTCGTGGATATGGGAGCAAGCGCATTCAAGCTTGACGGGGCATGGCAGATAGAGATGCATCCTGACAGGCTTTACGGGAATGGCATGACCGACGACGAGATGCATAATCTGTATCCTCTCATATATGCAAAACAGATGTCAGACGGGTTTGAAGGCCATACCGGAAGAAGAGCGCTCGTATATTCCTCGGGAGGTTTTGCAGGGATACAGCAATATGTGGCAACATGGGCAGGCGATACGGGCGGAGGCCCCAAACCTCTTGTTTCAATGCTGAATCTGGCCATGTCAGGGCATGTGAACACGACCTGCGACATGGACACGCATAACGCAACGGGTATACATTTCGGATTCCTGCAGCCATGGTCACAGCAGTGTAACTGGGATTACTGGAACCAGCCCTGGCTTTTTGATCAGAAACTTAAAGATACATACATATACTATGACAGGCTCAGATATTCATTACTGCCATATCTGTATTCTGCAGCTTATGAGGCATATGCCGATGTCACCCCTATTATGAGACCTCTCATATATGACTGGCCGAACGATAAGAAAGTTGTCAATATACTTAATGAATACATGCTTGGCAAATACCTTCTTGTCGCTTCCTACATAACCGGAAAGATATATCTTCCCAAAGGCACATGGATAGACTGGTTCACAGGTGAGGAATTTACAGGCAGCAGATACTATGACTACATCATACCTGAAGGGAAAGGCGGTGCTCTGTTCATATTAAAAGGCGCGATACTGCCAAAGGTCTATGGGCTGTTGTCTGTTCCGCAGGAAGCATTCAGCAAGTATATTTTGGAATGTTATCCCGATGAGAAAAAATCATCATTTACGATCTATGAGGATGACGGGATATCCCTTGAATACAAGGATGGCAGAAGGACTGAAGCGCATGTTACATGCCAGAAAAAAGGAGACAGGGTTTGGATAACTATTTCCAGGAGAAAAGGGGATTTCAACGGAAAACCGAAGGATGTCAGATACGATATCCGTATCATAACAAATGATACGATCGAAAATGTGACAGTAAACGGTATAGTATGTGACTTTAAATATGACAACGGAGCAATAACTCTAAACATAACAGAAAACGAAATTTATAAGAGGTGAGAATGAAAGAATACAAAAACACGCAGGAAGCGGTAGCAGAACTAAAGAAGATGCAGGAAAGGATGGCTGCATACAGCCATGCTTCAGGGATGCTGTACTATGATTCGGTCACAGGCGCTCCCAAGGAGACGACAGAAGGCAGAGGCCATACGATGGGGATCATATCTGAAGACAGCTACAGGATCCTTGTGAACGAAGATACGCCTGTTCTGCTTGATTACCTTATTGCCAATAATGATCAGCTTGATGAGAATACAAAGCTTGAGGTAAAAGAATTAAAAAAGGATTATGACGAGACATCCAAGATACCTGTGGATGAATATGTGCAGTATTCGATCCTGTTGAATGAAGCTGAAAATATATGGCACAAAGCAAAAATTAAAAGCGATTATGCGATGTTTGAACCATATCTGGCAAAGATAGTAGCTACGACGATCAGATTCGCAGGCTATCTCGATCCAAAAAAGAAGCCTTACGATGTATGGCTCAATGAATTTGAGGAAGACCTTACAATGGAAGTCGCTGACAGATATTTCGAGACTCTCAGAGCTGAGCTCGTTCCGCTCATAAAGAAGGTCGCAAAAAGCAAGGTCAAGATCGATGATTCATTCAGCCACAAAAATTACGCTTTGAATAAACAAAGGAAATTTTCCGACTATATCATGAATGTCATGACAATAGACAGAGACCACTGCGCCATAGCGGAGACGGAGCATCCTTTCACCATCAATTTCAATAAGAACGATGTGAGGATAACAACACACTATATCAAGGATAATCTTGTATCATCCATGTTTTCCGTGATACATGAAGGCGGGCATGCTTTGTATGAACTGAATGGTGGAGATGAATTCATGTACACATGTCTTTCAGGCGGGACATCGATGGGTATACATGAATCGCAGTCAAGATTCTTTGAAAACATAATAGGAAGATCGGAAGGTTTTACAGGATTCCTGTATCCGTACCTTAAAAAGCTCTTCCCGTCGCAGTTCAAAGATGTTACAAAGAAGATGCTTCTTCTTGCCATCAATAAAGCAGAGCCTTCGCTTATAAGGACAGAAGCGGATGAGCTCACGTATTCAATGCATATAATGATAAGGTATGAGCTTGAGAAGAAAATGATATCAGGCGAGTTATCCACTAAGGATCTGCCGGCTGAATGGAACAGGCTGTATAAAGAATACCTTGGAGTGGATGTACCAAACGATAAGGAAGGCTGTCTGCAGGATTCACATTGGTCAGGCGGTGCGATAGGATATTTTCCGTCATACTCTCTTGGAAATGCATACAGCGCTCAGATGCTGAATGCCATGAAGAAAGATCTTAATGTTGACGCCCTCACTGCGAAAGGTGATCTGAAACCTATAGTTGAATGGCTGAAAGAGCATGTGCACAAATACAGCAGTTCAAAGAAACCACCGGAAATAATACGTATATGCTGCAATGAGGATTTCGAACCTCACTACTATACCGATTATCTCAAGGAGAAATTCAGCAGGATATACGAACTGAAAGACTGATAAAAACTAAAAACGTAATCTAATGACCGCTCCAAGGCAGACAGCTGCTTTGGAGGTTTTTCTATGAGAAGAAACCTGACATATGATCTATGATTTAATTTATATATACTTTCATCTATATGGATATCATTGCCAAAATAATTTACATAATATATAAAAATTGTTTTGACATGGTTATATCAGCATGATATTATATCTTTGCATTACATTAATAGGAGGACTATATTATGAAAAAAAAGAAGTTATTTTCTATTGTATTGGTTTTTCTTTTGTTATTTACTGCATTGTCAGTTTTTGCTGATAGCAGTGACTTTAGTGAGCCTTTAGGTACAGGGACCTGGGGCGGATCTTTGAGTGTGGGTAATTTAGTTGTAACAGCAGAGCCAAATCTTGATCCGATACCTCCTACAACAAATTTAAGTGCAGGAGTCAGTGGCACTGTTTGGTTTGTAGATAATTATGGTAATGAATACTATTCAGATTTTTATGTTTATGAGGATTATGTAGATGGTGTTGTTGCCGTTTTATTTCTACCCTCAGGTGCCAGAACGTTTACAAGAGCAGAAAGTTATCATTATGGCTATATAAATGGATATGATGATACTCATTATTTATCTGCTTCGAATTAAATTAGTTTAAGATGAAAAGAATAATAAGTATTATATTAATTGTAATTTTATTGATCTCATTGAGTTCGTGTTTCAATAATAATGGGGTAAGCACCAGTACTACGCCTTCATTGGAAGCATCACCTTCTTTAACGACGGATCCTGATGCTTCCTTATTGCCAACACAGTCCACTCCTGCTGATAGGAGTATAAAATATGATACAGATGGTGATTTGGATTATCAAGCTATGTGGCCAGACAAGAAGATACTTGTATGGCTATATTTTGATGCCAATGGTATACGGCAATACATAAATAGCCTGGACAGTCCAAACCCAAAACCATTCAATGAATTTTACAGCAGTATTATTAGTGATGAACTGATAGTTGCATATAATGACTATCTGATTTCACTAGGGAAAGACTATGTTATCAGATTTATAAAACAGGATGCTATGGCTGATAAGATTGCAGAGGATTATAAAGCTCTTGGTGACGATTATAATGCAAAACAATATTTCAAATTCACGGAAATATACGGTTATTATATTGAATTCATGAAAGATATGAAAAATTCTGGAATACAGGCTGATATTATCAGCTCAATTCCAAATATAAAAGGGACTTTTTCTATTGTAGAAAATGACGTGACAATACAGGTAAATCATACTGCAATTGATGAATCCGGGGCAGACGAGATTAATAATGATCTTTTACTGGATATAACGGATTTTTTGTTAAATGATGAAGATAAAAAATTATACGGGCTTTTTCCAGCCGAATACTGGAGCTTATTTGATAAATATAACGGTATATACGGTGTATACAACAATGAGATAGCTTCCAGCTTCATTTTTTACCTGAGAGATGATGTAATAAATAAATATGAAGTCGATATTTCTGAGCTTGATACGATTGATGAAATTGATGCTTTGTTTGAAAAAATATATGACGACTATAAAACAGAGATAGCAAGCAGTGATTTAATGCTTATTCGTAAATTCTTGAATTCCTCTGCATATAACGAATTAGCCGGTATAACTACTGATAATAATAATTCGACTATTTCATATAAATATGATGCAGATAACAATCCGATAGTAATAAACAGATTTAAGGATGCTGATTATCTGCATATAAACAAAATACTGGCAAAATGGGTCGAAAAAGGGTATTTCAACAAAAGTGTTGTTTCTGATTCTGACGGTTCTGCTTCGGCAAGCATAGCATTTGCTCCATTTATTTCATATATTCAGGGTTCTTATGTAGACTATTCCGATGATTCTTCAGATGATATTCAGTATATACCGGTTGAAATAAGCAGATATATATTACATGATGTCAGAAACAGACTTATAGGTATAGCTTCATGGACGGAAAATGCTGAAAGTGCATTTGATTTTCTGTCTGCTTTATTTACAGACCCTCATCTTTCAAACCTTATGTATTATGGTAAAGACTATAAGTACGAGGATGGGATTGTAAAACAAAAAGGGAATTTTGAAACTTCTGTGCTTACCGCGTCTCATATGATATATCCAGACAGAGTCGGAGAAAAAAGGATATCTGATTTTACGGACGCGATGAATGATGTGTATGTTCCTCCGAATTATGATTTTGAACCGGATATTTCCGGAATGGAATATAATTTTGAAGAAATGGACAGATTATGTAAGGAAGCTGACGATCTCTGGGCTACACATTCTGATAATTTACTGCCTGAACTTGAAAACATAATAAAGCAATTGGAAGCATTAGGGTATGACAGGTTTTTACAGGATATAAATAAGCAACTTGAGCAATTTATAAAAAGTAAGCCCTGAGATAAGGATTGTATAACGAAATCATGAATACGAAAAAAAGAATTTATCTGCTGATTATATTAATTACCGTTATATTAACTTTTTTATGCGGATGCAATAAAAAGGAAAGCAGTAATAACAATACAGTTGTTACGTATGAAAGAAATTCATATAGTAAAAATGGAATGATCATATATGAAGGGGGATTGCTGGCATATTATGATTATAAAACTGGAGAAAGAAGCGTCATATGCAGCCGTCCGGAATGCACGCATCAAAAATATAACAGTCAAACAAATCCGGATCCGTCTTGCGCTGCAGTACCACCAAAACAAACGATATTTGAAGCTGCGGTTATTATTAATGACTATCTATATATGTTTGTGCTTCCATCCGAAATTAATAAAATGGATATATATAAATCAGATCTGGATGGCGAAAACAGGATAAAAGTAGGGCAGGTAAACTGCGGCGGGATTGCTGATAAGGCAATAGTGTGCGAGAATTTCTTTATATTTACCGGAAAGGAATTAACTAAAAAGGATAATGAAGATGAACTTTCGGTTAGTACTTTTCAGGTTAAATATTTTACCGGAATTCTTGATATCAATACATTGGAGCTTTTTCACATAGAATCATATGAGAAACATCGGATGTCACAAAATTTTTATGTCTATAATAACATCCTTCATTATTATTATATGGATGAGGATGTTTATGAAATAAGACGGGTAAACCTTTCTGATATTACTGTTTTAGAGCCGCTTTCATTGCCTATGAAAAATGAACAGGAAAAGGCATATTGCGTGATGGACAAAGGATATATGTACTATATAAAAGATGATCTAATACAATCATCAGCTGATATAAGAAGGATTGATCTTATGACTTTAGAGGATGAAGTATTCATATCCGGTATTGAGATTCAAGATGGGACATTGATAGGTATTTCCGATAAATATTTCTTTATTTGCAATAATGAAAGTAATATACCTGATGAGGAAAAATGGAAGTTCATAATATATGATTCGGATGAAAAAACCATAGACATATATGATATGTCATACAGTGGAGTGCAAACGAGATTAGCTACTCATTTGATCAATCTGAACGGGGAATATATTTTATTATACAAATATATCGAGGGAAATATGCATGCCAGTTACAGATATATGAAAATAGAATCACTTATAAATAAGTCATATGATTTTGTGGATACAGATGTTATTTACTGATAAAGGATGAAACCTTGATGACATAAATAAATCATATGGTCCAATAAAGACACATAACGGTTTTCGATTGTTTATGATCTGATTACTGAAGATACCTAATTGAATCTGCTGAAAGACTTTGTCGAGCATATCGAGCAGTAGTAGAATTAAAAAGAAAAATAACATGAAAAAGGATATATATATATTGACGAGCTTGCGGAGCAGGAAATTTCAATACAACACTAATTATTCCAAAGGAATGTTAGGCTCTGTATATTAGTGATGGACAGTAATAACTAGACATATATATCAGACTATGTAAACAGCCGTTAAGT
>JBAYNV010000081.1:0-9283 GCA_041678685.1 Clostridia bacterium | reverse complement strand
TATACGTAAAAAACTCAAGATACTGAGCATAAAATTCAGTCCTTGAATATGGCATAAACGGAATTTAGTCTTACATTCTTTTGAGTCTGCTTAATACTGGAATTTAAGTTTTCACTTTACTTTTTTTATAATCATTAATGCTTATGTGTTAATTAAAAACATTAATAATAGTGATAAATCCTTCAATCTTTAGGAAATGATAATTTTATGATATCAGTTTCAACTCTTTCGTAAGTATCATCAAACCTTATTTCCAAAATGAATTCCATCTCAGTAATTTCAGTAATCTCAGCTTCCATTAGTTTACTACGGCTTAGTTCTAAACTAGCTATTGCCATTTTATTATTGACTAATGTTACATTCATTCCAAGAATCGTGTCCATCATGAAACCATTTACAGATACGTTTTTTTCAGTTATTGAAATCTTATGAGTTGAGTTATTTTCTATATAAAATATTAAATTCGACCATATACTGTCTGAGAAGTCTAAATACTTTGCAACTATTTTTATATTATTTTCATTATAGACAATGACTCCACTATCTAGTTTTGCTTGTTCCACAGAATCGTAGAGATTTGTTTTCAAAATTATAGGTTCAGTAATTAAAATTGTTCTATATGTATCTGCATCTTGTACTTCAAATATTAACTCAATTTTTTTTATTATTTCTATTTCTGCCATTTCCAGTTCAGATTTTGGAAAATAGAAAGTTTCTATGCTTTTTTTGTTGGGAGATATTGTAGACGAAAAAAAGTAATTACTCATCATGTAATCATTTACACTAATGGTATAATACGCACCAACATTAATATTTTTCTCAGTACTGTTTGAAATGGTTAGTTTAAGTGATGGGCCATAGTAGGTATCATACACCAAGGAGATAGCCTCTATTGTAATTCCATCTCTTTCAAATATAGTAATTTTTTCAATTTGTGCTATTGCTGGTGTAGGAATGGGAGTAGGTGTGGGCGTTGGAGTGGCAGTAGGTGTAGGTGTAGGTGTAGGGGTGGGCGTGTGTGTGGGTGTAGGAGCTTGTATGATAACTGAAGGTTTTGGTGAATAGTAATTATTTAATATCTCTTTATCTGGGCTTGTTCCATCGATACAAGACGTAAGTATAGTACAACCAAGAATCACAATTACCATCAAAAGAAAAATATAGCATCTTTTCATATAGATTTTGAATAATTTTTTCATAAAGTAAGAATATATGTAAAATTTTAAATAGTCAAGAAAAATTCTTTACCTACAGTTCCTGAAAACAATCGCGAAACTGGTATGATGATTAAATACAGCTAATGTTTAAAACAAAGCAAAAATCAATGTTTTATGCATTTTTATAGTGTTTATGTGCTATTTCAACCAACTGTACCGACTCCCAAACTTTGCATAGTTATGAGGTGTCATATAGTATCCGCTTAGCGTATGAATTTAGGCTTCTCGCTAGCGCATGAATACCTTTTAAGTTTGTTTAATATTGGTTTATTTTAGCTTACTAATTTTCAGTTTCGGAGAATCACTGGAGTCGTGTCTACTGCCTTTTTCTCCATATAGGCCAAATAAGGACTGTTCTTTAGCATTTGCTATTAAGTAATAGTTAGTTGTTTTCGAATTCTGATGTACACCCAGCCCTTGTACGAGTTATAAAGTTAACAAATAGATCATATAAAGTCCCTGGAAATGTATCTAATAATTTTGCCATTTAGGCTTAAATAATTACAACGAAGGCTTCATATTATCCCCTGTTTCTTATCCTTGGTATGCTGAAGTCACCTTTTTTGAATCCCACAGCCTCCAGGGCTTTCTGCATGTCTTCACGGCTGTCTTTGTATTCAGGTCCATGGCAATCAGAGCCGAATGTCATTCTGACTCCCTTTTCAAACATGTATCTTAAATATTCATTGTATTAACGATAAAAATCTTCTGATGATCTCTCTCCGTATACCATATATGCGTTTGCTTCTATACATACTCCGTATTCTATCAGCGCAGCAGCAAGTTCATCATGCATTGACCTGGGAATAACGTCAAAATCCTGGAACCATGGTGCCTGGTCCTGATAGTAAAACCACCAGGGATGTCCTAATATGTCTACCCTCGGATCGGTCGCTATATACATCTGCTGACGGTGCCATTCCTTAATAAGCCCTTGCCCTTGGCTTACATCAGTATGCCAGGGTGAATGAGCGGCTGCAACAGCATACATGATGCCTAATTCGCTCATTTCTTCGGTTGTCAGCATGAATTCAAATCCATATCCTTCTATAGGTACAGCGGAGGTGTAACCTTCTCTTGTACCTGTCTTCGAACAATGATCATACATGGCTTTATGTATGGCGTTAAGTTCACTCCGAAATAGAAACCTTCCGTCTTATAATGTTCGTGAAGCCTTTTGGATTCTTTCATATTTTCCCAATATGAAGGTATATTGTAATTACATGGTCGGTTATACCGAGCATTTCTGTATGAAAAGAATGCTAAATGTTACCTATCATTTTTTCCTGTTGTTTCAACACATCGCATTTGTAAATTCTTTAGAAGTGAGACGGGTTGGAGTTCATTATTCTTTTATATATACCTATAAATATACAACCGAATATCAAACAGAAGGAAACACAATCGGAAAGGTTGATAATTGTTCAGTTCATAATAAACCTGTAAACATCAGAATGTATAAGAGATCATTGATTTATCAATATGGTTATGTAATAGTAATATCTGGCAGACAGTATAATTGCATAAAAGAACAGGAGGATAACACATGAGACTAGTTATAATTGGAGCGGTAGCGGCAGGGACTTCCGCTGCAGCAAAAGCAAGAAGAAACAGTGAAGAGCTTGAAATAGTCATATATGAAAAGGACAGATATATATCTTATGCAGGCTGCGGCATGCCTTACTACATCGGTGATGTCGTTCTGGACGCCGATGAGCTGACCCCCAGGGACCCTGCATTCTTTAAAAGCAAATATAACGTGGATATTTACACAGGACATGAGGTTTTGAAGATAGATCCGGATGAGAAGAAGGTGACAGTCAGGGATCTTTCATCAGATGAGGTTTTCACTGACACTTATGACAGGCTCATAATAGCGACCGGTGCAAAAGCAGTTGTTCCTCCGATAAAAGGCGTGGATAATTCAAATGTCTTCACCTTGCGTAATATCAATGATATGAACAGGATGAAGGAATATATAACTGTGAATAAGCCTAAAAAAGCTGTTATTGTAGGTACCGGCTTTATAGGGCTTGAGGTCTGTGAGAACCTAAAGAAATTAAACATTGAAGTCACTATGATAGAGAAATTACCTCAGGTTACCCCAGGTCTTGACAGCGATATGGCTGTATATGTGAAAGAGCATCTTGAAGCAAACGGGGTCAGTGTATTTACCGGGGTTTCCGTTACTGAGTTAACAGCTTCTTCTGTCAATCTTTCGGACGGCAAGATCATCGATGCGGATATGGTGCTTCTTTCAGTAGGGGTACGGCCGGATACTCTGCTTGCGAAACAGGCGGGAGTGGAACTTGGAATAGCAGGTGCTATTAAGGTTGACAATAAAATGAGGACCAATATAGAAGATATATATGCCTGCGGTGACTGCATAGAGCATTTCAGCGCTATGAACGGAAAGCCTTTATACCGGCCACTGGGATCCACTGCAAATAAGACAGGCAGGATAGCGGGAGACAGTGCTACCGGAGGATCTCTTGAATTTCGCGGAATACTGGGTACAGGTATTTTCAGGATATTCGAATTGTCTGTCGGGCAGACAGGATTGTCTGAAAGAGAAGCGGTTGAACAGGGGTATAGCGTAGTTGTATGCCATAATATAAAACCGGACAAACCGGAATATATGGGCGGCAAAGAGATAGTAATCAAGGGTATTGCAGACAAGGAGACCGGACGGCTTTTGGGAGTACAGATAATAGGGTATGAGGGAGTAGATAAGAGGATCGACATATTTGTCACAGCAATCACATTCAAAGCGAAGGCTGAAGACCTGTTTCATCTTGACCTGGCATATGCTCCTCCTTTTGCTACTACAAAAGACCCTGTAATGTACGCAGGAATGATCCTTGATAATGAACTAAACAGAGGAAGACAACTTATTACTGCGAAGGAACTGGAAGCATTAATAGAATCCAAAGATAAATATCAGCTGATCGATACAAGGGCAGTGAAGCAATATGAGAAAAGCCATATCAGGACAGCAAGTAATATTCCCCATGCGGATTTCAGGGCTGCCATGTCAAAGCTGGATAAGGACGTCATAACTGTAACCTACTGCAATAAGGGTGTAACCGGAAATGCCACGCAGAATATACTGATCAATCATGGCTTCAAGAAAGCCTATGCTCTTTCAGGCGGATTTAAACAGTATAGTGAAGTCTTTTTAAAAAGATAATGACCAGTAATAATGATTGATTCGTTTAGCTCTGATATAGAGGCCATGCGCTATCATCTTCATATTGTTATCTTTGATATATGAAGATAGTTACTGTTCTAAATTCCCATATCTGCTGCTTAGGAAGAAATAAAGTATCCGTTATTTTTTAGCGATATTTTGGAGTTCAGAAGACTTTGGATAAAATAAATGAAGAAGATAACAGTATTTCAGCAGTAACAAAATATCTTCAGCGGGTTATAAACGTGGAAAATGTTAAGATCTCAATTGTTGAAGATAAAACTTCTGATAACAATGGATATATTTTTACTACTGATGAAGTAAATAATGACCCGATGATCAGTATATACAGATACAATAATATTTATATAATTTTCGAGTTTTGTAATGCTGATGTTTCCGAATACTTCATGATCGATTCAGCAGATACAGTTTCAGATTTTTCAAACATAATGATCGATATGTTACGGTAGTAATAAATAGGATACACTTAGTGTTTATAATAAAGTGTTGACAATACAATAATCCATATTAGCAAGAAGGCTATAACGAAAATACTTAAGGAGTGTTTGGTATAACGGTCAGGATCATATATAAGGCGGTTTAATATGCTTTGCTGCTTTCCAACAAACTGCAGCATATTGTTTACATTGCAAGTATAAGTTTAAATAAATACTAAAATATGCACAATATAATTGAAATAAGAAATGTTTTATGCTATAATCAAAACATAAGAGGTGATGTATAGTGAAATACTATGAAAAACTTGTAGAATTAGGTTGTTTTTCAAGGCAACAATTGGTCGAAATAACTGGATCAGCAGCAGCTGCTTCTTCTTTGATTTATGACTATTTAAGAAAGGGTTATATAGAACGGATACGTCATGATCTATATGCGGTAATTAGTTTTGAAACAAAGCAACCTGTTCCATCTAGATATCAGATAGGTTCATCATTGTATCCTGATGCCTGTATAACGCATCATAGCGCATTTGAAGTTTATGGCTATGCTAATCAAGTGTTTTATGAAATATATATAGCTACATCAAGCAGATTCGTGGATTTTGAATATAATGGGAACAACTATCATCGTATAGCACATAAGACTGAACCAAAATGTGTAATAATAGCTAACACGCGGGTGACAGAGCTTGAACAAACAGTTATAGACAGTATTCAGGATTTTGAAAAAGTATCTGGACTGGAAGAAACACTACGCTGTATTATGTTGGTACCATCGCTTAATGCAGAAAAACTATTAACAACGCTTGATGTTTTGGATAATGGTTTTTTATATCAGAAGTGTGGCTATATTCTAGAAGAATCAAACTCTTCATTAGGATTGCCAGAATGGTTTTTTCAAGAATGTATGAAACATAGCGCAAAAAGTAAGAGATATCTATTGAAAGAAAAAGATAAACTTGTATATAACAAGAAATGGAGCCTATATGTACCAAATTCAATAATTAATATCGTAAATAAAGGAATATCGGAATATGATGCAGTTTGATCGAATACAGCTTGGCAGGCAGGCAAAAGAACTTGGTTTTGTTAGAGACACTTTTGAAAAGGTGTGTAGACTTGCTGATGTACTTCAGTTCATAAGCGGTGATGAGGTTTTATCAAGAAGCCTTGCATTAAAAGGTGGAACAGCAATTAACTTAATAATTTTTGAGTTACCCAGGTTGTCTGTTGATATTGATCTGGATTTTACAAAGACGGTCTCACGCGAAGAAATGCTGGAGCATAGAAAAATAATTAATGAGCGGTTTTCAAAGTATATGAATGGTGCCGGGTATCAAGTTAATCCAAAATCTAAATATTATCACGCTCTTGATTCATTCATTTATGATTATCAGAATGCAGGCGGAATGAAGGATAATATTAAGATTGAAATTAATTATATGCTCCGATGTCATGTTTTTGAACCGGAGTATCGGATTACAAAATCATCATGGTTGGATATTAAACCGAATGTTTTGTGTGTTTCACCAGTTGAGATATTTGCATCAAAAATTGTTGCTCTTTTAAATCGTACGGCTCCAAGGGATCTTTATGATATATCAAATATGTTGAAATTTAAGCTGTTTGATGAAAAAGAAAAGGAACAGCTTCGTAAATGCAGTGTTTTATATAGTGCCATTAGTTCTGATAATGTACCGGAAAGTTTTCAATTTGAAGCGGTTAGTAATATGACCGTAAGACAAATAAGAACAGATTTATACCCTGTTTTACGCAATAGTGAACGTTTCAACTTGAAGCAATGCCAAGATGAAGTGATTAATGAATTATCTGAAATTCTTATACCAAGCATGAACGATAAGGAGTTTTGGAATGGATTTAGGAATGGAGCATATTTTCCAGAACTAATCTTTGGTGCAAGTAAAGAAAGTAAACAAATTAAAGAACATCCTATGGCTTTATGGAAATGCAGCAGAAATAATTGAAATGATTAATGCATATTTTGGAGTATCCGGACACCCTGCCGTTAGCTCTAACTCAAGGCAGTTATCGTTCATTTTCAAGAGTCTTCATGACTGTTTTTGCTGCGATTTCTCTCATTGACACCTTGGAATCAAACACAATGATATAGGAAATACGTATCACCCTGTCAAGTATCGCGTCACCGATGGTAGGCTCAGGGAACAGTTCATAACACATGGAATGCGACACCTGTCCAGACAGCATCGCTGAACCTTTATTATATCTTCCTTCCATTATCTGCAGGGTGTCTCTGCTTTCTTCAAGTGTATATGATTTCGCTCTATGTTATCAAGCATCAGAGCTTGAGCTTTTATATTATTGCCATTTGATAATTTACTGATTTTTACCTTAAGTTGAGTGGCTGCATCAGGCATTTAGCGAAATAGTGAAGATATGTACAATAACAATATAACCTTATCTACTTCATGAAGTGCAGAGCATTGGAACATCACATATGAGTATAGTATAATTAAAGACAGATATGTCAGATGTATTGGGGGAGTAAATGGAGATACTTGCAGATGATTTCGTTAAGGTATATGAATCGGGAGTTCCTTCTGTAATAGGATGTTACAGTCCGGGAATGGCAATACTGGATACCGGCAGGCTTATAGCCACCATAGAGATAGGCGGTAAAAAGACATATCCTATTGAAGGTCCCAAGATAGAATCTGATCTTGGGCAGTCACAGGGCAAGGTATTCACCTCTGATGACAAAGGCAAGACATGGCAGCACAGAGCTGATTATGCAATAGCTCATGCCAGGCCTTTTGTTGCAGGAAAGTCAGTATATATATTAGGTCAGGCAGGGGATCTGTCGATCATAAAATCAGATGATGACGGAAAGACATGGACCGAACCTGTCAAGCTTACAGATAACGAATACTGGCATCAGTCTCCGTGCAATGTCCATTATACGAACGGCAATATATATCTTGTAATGGAAAAGAAGGTATATAACGACATAAACGGGTGGAACGTGAACGGTATCGCTCCTATACTGATGAGAGGCAATGTGAATGATGATCTTACGAAAAGAGATTCGTGGGTGTTCGCATCTGAACTGACCTTCAGAGATCTTATTGATGAGAAGGATCTGGACTATTTCGGTGTTCCTTTTTATGAAACACCTAAAAAGACCTTTATTGAAGTGGCTAAAGGAAGACCTTGTCATCCAATGGGATGGCTTGAAACAAATGTTGTTCAGTTTGTTGACCCGGATCACATCTGGTATGATGAGACCGGACATACATACCATCTTTGGATGAGGGCTCATACGGGTAAAACCGGATATGCATGTATGGTGAAGGTAATAGAGACCAACTATAACACTATGGTCACAATGCCGGAAAAAGTACCTTCAGGTAAGAAGATAGTATATGTGCCATGTCCTGGCGGACAGATGAAGTTCCATATAATTTATGATGAAGTCACTAAGCTTTACTGGCTGCTGAGTACTCAGGCAACAGACAGTATGACAAGACCGGACAGGTTACCAAAAGAGAGATACGGATTACCGGATAATGAAAGAAACAGGCTTCAGCTGCATTTTTCCAAAAACTGCATCGACTGGTGTTTTGCCGGAATGGTATCGATCGGTAAAGGTATAAAGCATTCAAGACATTATGCAAGCATGGTCATAGACGGAGAGGACCTTTATATTTTAAGCCGTTCAGGAGATGAGTCTGCAAGAGACCCCCATAACGGCAACTTCATATCCTTCCATACAATAAAGGATTTTCGTAAGCTGGTTTACTGATACAAAGCATTTATGTTCCAACACTATGAAACTACCTTCGGAGGGTTTTGAATAGGTTTTTGGAAACTATTTATACCCATTAGGGTATAAACTGATGAAAATTGTAAGAATATTACCCTATCGGGTGTAATATGCGAGCATGAATAATATTTCAAAATTTTTAAACAGAAAAGAAAAGAAGTAGGGCTCACGCAGGTAGAATTTGCAATCCGTTCCGGTCTGGGGCTTCGGTTTGTCCGTGAATTAGAGCAAGGTAAAGAAACAGTCCGGATGGATAAAGTGAATCAGGCTCTTGCTATGTTCGGTATGACGGCGGTTCCGGGAAGAAAAGACTAATGTACTGCCTTTTATCAACCCTGTTTTCTAATTCTTGGTATAGTAAAGTCTCCTTTTTTGAATCCCACAGCCTCCAGGGCTTTCTGTATTTCTTCACGGCTGTCTTTGTATTTTGGACCATGACAGTCAGAACCGAATGTCATTTTGACTCCCTTTTCAAACATGTATCTTAAATATTCATTGTATTTACGGTAAAAATCTTCTGACGATCTCTCTCCGTATACCATATATGCGTTTGCTTCTATGCAAACTCCGTTCTCTATCAGTGCAGCTGCAAGCTCGTCATGCATCGATCTTG
>JBAYNV010000080.1:0-9295 GCA_041678685.1 Clostridia bacterium | reverse complement strand
TTGCAGTTATTCTGAAAACGATTCATTACCGCTTAATCCTAGCAATCACTCTGTTGGCACATACTGGTCAGTCACGACGTCAGCAACCTGCACTGCTTCAGGTATACGCTCACAGATATGTTATGGATGCAGTGTAGTACTGTCAACACAGACTATACCGGCACTGGGACACAGCTGGAGCGGATGGGTATACCAATATAGATATTATGATGAGGATCTTCAGTATTATGTCCGTGTATACAAAAGGACATGTAGTCTCTGCGGTGCTATTGAGTATGACTATTTGGAATAATTATAAATGAAGCATTTAATGCAGGCTTATATTCAAAAATGAAGAAGGGGTAAATATGGAAGATAATAAAAATAGCGATATTAGGAAAGCAGTGAACAAAACTGATTCTGCTAAAAAGAATGATTATCGTAGGACTATTACCGTAGTTATTGTATTATTTGCAATAGGATTAGTGATCGCCTTTAGTATATTTATGATTATGTTTGTAAAGTATCCGTATATATATAATGCGGAATACGGGAGGGTGACAATCATACGGTATATTGGTAAGGAAGAAGAAATCATTATCCCTGAATACATAAGGAATATGCCTGTAACAAGCATAAGGCGCGAGGTATTTTTTAATCATGAGGAGCTGGTCAGTGTGACTCTGCCTTCCACTCTGCAGGGTATAGGAGATCATGCTTTCGATGGTTGTACAGGTCTTCTGAGTATTGATATACCTGATAATGTCGGAGGTATAGGTGAATATGCTTTTAAAGGATGTGATCAAATTAAGCATATCCTGATACCCGAAAATATAACAAGTATGGGGGAATACGTATTCAGTGAATGCCAGTTACTAGAGACCGTGGAAATACTTTCAACATATATATCAAGGGGTGCTTTTTATAGTTGTAATAACTTGAAACAGGTTATTCTAATAGAAGGCATCAGCAATTTAAGTATTGAAGCTTTTTCAAACTGTTATGCCCTTGAAGAAATTAATATCCCTTCAGGCGTAACAGTAATAGGTCCATTGTGTTTCAATAACTGTTCGAACCTCAAAAACCTGATAATTCCAGATAGTGTGAAGGAAATTTATGACAGTGCATTTAATGGATGTAAAGCATTAACAAACATCTTGATTCCTGAAGGTGTCGCATATATTAGGCCAAAAACTTTTGCTGACTGTACAAGCTTGAAAAGTATTTCTATACCTTCATCTGTTATTCGTATAGAAGAAAATGCTTTTTATAACTGTTCGAGTCTAGATCAAGTGACATTGCCTGACAACCTCGAATTCTTTGGTTCTCAATCCTTTGGTAACTGTATTGATCTCAAGAATATAGTGATCCCTTCACAGGTAAAGCTCATTCCCATGAAAGGGTTTATCGGATGTATATACCTTACTGATTTGACTATATCCTATGGAGTAGAAATAATTGCTAATCATTCATTTGAAGGATGTTTGAGTTTGGAAAGAGTAGACTTACCTGATAGTGTGACAATTATACGTGACCATTCATTTTTTAATTGCATTAACTTAGCATATATATCGATACCCCGAAGTGTTCAAGAAATATCAGATGATGTTTTTGAAGGATGTGACAATCTGACCATCTATTGTGGTAAAGGCTCATATGCAGAGCAATACGCAATTGATAACGGGATACCGTACAGGATTTCAACTGAGTAATATAAATAGTGCTTAATGAAGACAGAGGAAAGTTTTTATTTAGAATATTAAAGCGAGAATCCTCGGTTATTTAATTACTGAGATTAAAACACTGTGATTTATATGATAAACAATATAGGTCTATCTAATGGCGTCTATCTAACGAACTGCAAAACTATGAAAAAGATTTGACAAAATCCCTTTTATTTATATAATGAGTGTAAAGCAATGATCCGGAAGAGTAATTACCGATACTTTACAGAGATAAAATCGTGGGTGAGAGATTTTAAGTGAATTGGTCGTGAATGTCGCCGGGGAGTCCTAACAAGGCGTGTAACTTACGTTAAATAGTAAATTAAGTGCTTCGAGATTACATTTTGAAGAAATTAGGTGGTACCGCGGAATCCTTTCGTCCTAAAAAAGATTATGAAAGGATTTTTTGTTATGGAGACTTTTTTTACAGTGATAGGAATAACGCTTGCAGCAGCCGGAGCTGTCATTTCGCTTTTTGCCAAGTTCATTACAGGGAAGCTGGACATAGCAAAAAAGCAGATCATAAAGGGTATTGAAGAAGGTAAGCCAAAGGAAGAACTTAAGCTTCAGAAAGCAATACTTAAGGTAAAGCTCATTGGGGCGGCAGTATTCGTACCGGGGATGATAATACTATATATAATACTGAAAGATTAAATGATAATAGGAAGATGAGGTTATAAATGAAAATACTTGATAAAAAATACGACCCAAAGGAAATAGAGGAAAGGATATATAGCGAATGGATGGCAAAAGGCTATTTTAAAGCTAAAATAGACAGAACTAAAAAACCGTTCACGATCATGATGCCTCCTCCGAATATAACGGGGCAGCTGCATATGGGCCATGCCATGGACTGCACCATGCAGGACACTCTTACCAGAATGAAAAGAATGCAGGGATATTCTGCATTGTGGCTTCCGGGGACTGACCATGCAAGCATAGCTACTGAAGCTAAGATAGTGACAGCAATGAGAGAGGAAGGTATTTCCAAGCAGGATATAGGAAGAGATGAATTCTTAAAACGCGCATGGGCATGGAGAAAAAAATACGGAACAAGGATAGCTGAACAGTTAAAAAAACTGGGATCGTCATGTGATTGGGACAGGGAAAGATTCACTATGGATGAAGGGCTGTCAAAAGCTGTGGTGACTGCTTTCATAAATCTATATAAAAAAGGTCTCATATACAGAGGCGAGAGAATAATAAACTGGTGTCCGGTGTGCGGAACATCCATTTCAAATGCGGAAGTGACATATGAAGAGCAGGAAGGTCATCTGTGGTATATCAGATACCCTATAACTGACGGATCCGGATATGTGACGGTAGCTACTACCCGCCCTGAAACGATGCTTGGCGATACGGCAGTAGCGGTAAATCCCCATGACGAGAGATATGCTTCGATGGTAGGCAAATCAGTCATGCTGCCACTTATGAACAGGGTCATACCGATAATAGCGGATGATTATGTCGAGAAGGATTTCGGGACCGGTGTTGTGAAGATAACACCTGCTCACGATCCGAACGACTTTGAAGTTGGCACAAGACATAAACTTGAGGTCATCAATATAATGAATGATGATGCTTCGATCAATGAAAACGGCGGCAAATACAAGGGTCTTGACAGATATGAGGCAAGAAAACTGGTCATAAAGGATCTGGAAGCTTTAGGCCTTATGGACAGGATAGAAGGCTGTAAGCATAATGTAGGCTCGTGTTACAGATGCGATACGATCGTTGAACCCAGAGTGTCGATACAGTGGTTCGTAAAAATGGAACCGCTCGCAAAGCCTGCTGTCGAAGCGGTCATGTCCGATAAAACGCAATTCATACCTTCAAGGTTCAGCAAGATATTTTATAACTGGATGGAGGATTGCCATGACTGGTGCATTTCGAGACAGTTATGGTGGGGACACAGGATCCCCGCATATTATTGCGAGGAATGCAACAATATGATGGTCGCTGCTTCAAGGCCTGCAAAATGCGATAAATGCGGCAGCTCCAAACTGCATCAGGATGAAGATACTCTTGATACATGGTTCAGCTCAGCATTATGGCCGTTCTCGACACTGGGATGGCCTGACAAGACGGAGGATCTGGAATACTTCTATCCTACAGATGTTCTTGTAACCGGATACGATATAATATTTTTCTGGGTAGCCAGGATGATATTCTCGGGGATCGAATACACAGGCGTCACTCCGTTCAAGTATGTCCTTATGCACGGTCTTGTGAGGGATCAGGAAGGCAGAAAGATGTCAAAATCACTTGGGAACGGGATAGATCCTCTTGAAGTCATAGATAAATATGGCACAGATGCTTTAAGATATGCCCTGACGATCGGTAATGCAGCAGGAAATGATATAAGGTACTCTGAGACCAAACTTGAAGCGGGCAGAAATTTTGCCAACAAGATATGGAATGCCACACGTTTCGTACTCATGAATTTCGATGAGACTCCTGATTTCTCTGATATAGATATCAATAACTTCGAGAATCCTGAAAAATGGATACTCTCAAGACTGAATGATACCATCACGGAAGTGACGGATAATATGGAGAGATTTGAATTTGGTATCGCGCTGCAGAAAATATATGATTTCATATGGGATGAATTCTGCGACTGGTATATTGAGCTGGCAAAACCGAAGCTTTATGATCATGAAAATCCAAAGAGGAAGGAATCCCTGTATGTTCTCAATTATGTACTGAATAATGCAATGAAGCTTTTACATCCTTTCATGCCATTCGTAACTGAAGAGATATACCAAAGCCTCATAAACGATGACACCTCTATAATGATATCGTCATGGCCTGAGGTAAACACCGGGTATACATTCAAGGAATGCGAAAATGACATGACATTCATAATGGATGCTATAAAGAGTATAAGGAACAAGAGATCAGAACTGAATGTTGATGCTAAGATGAAGGCTAATATCATATTTATAACGGATGATGCCCATAAGGCTCAGATGCTTGCAGAAAGTGAGCAGTATTTTATAAAACTGGCATCAGCAAAGGCTATAAGTGTATTCCCCGAAGGATCTTTGGTACCTGCAAATGCTGTTTCAATAATAATGCCCGGAGTGAAGATATTCATGCCCTTTAAGGAACTTGTCGATGTTGATCTGGAGATAAAGAGACTGACTGGTGAGTACGAAAAAGCTGTATCAGAAATGAACAGGGCATCAGCTAAACTTGGCAATGAAGCTTTCACAGGTAAAGCGCCTGCTGCTCTTGTTGAACAGGAGAAAGAAAAGCTGTCCAGGTATAAAGAACTGAGCATCAGCATCCAAAAGAGCCTGGAGGATCTGAAATGTATGTAGTAGACGGGCATTGCGATACACTTTTTGCAATGTACAGCAATAAAAATGAACTGCAGTTATCATATGAGAAAATATGCTCTTTGGGTATCTCATATCTGCAGTTTTTTGCTATTTGCTGTCCACCGTCCATACTTAATGAGAAAAACGGATTCAACAGGTCATTGAAAGTATTTCAGGGAATGAATGATATATACAACTGTTCTGTGGCATATGAGAAATTTCATCCGGTTAAAACCAGAAATGATGTAATTGACTTCATAAATCATGCAGGGTCAAAGAAGAATGCTGCCAGTCCTGTCCTTTATTCTCTTCTGTCAGTAGAAGGTATATATCTCTCCAAAGGCGAATTGGCATATATCGATGAATTGTACGATAAAGGCGTGCGATGCATGTCGTTGACCTGGAATCCTTCGAATGAGTTAGGCCAAGGTGTCAAAGGAGATGAAAAACTTGGTCTTTCGGTTCTTGGCAGGAATACCGTAAGAAAATGCAACGAGCTTGGAATCTTGCTTGATGTTTCGCATGCAAATGACCACACATTCTGGGATCTGGCCGGGATCGCATCAAAGCCGTTTACTGCTACACATTCTAATGCGCGCGCATTATGTTCGAATAAAAGAAATCTGAGCGATGAAATGATAAAAACCATAGCAGAAAAGAATGGTGTGATAGGTATCAATTATTTCAACGATTTTCTTATTGAAAAAGCTAATGGCATCAATGCTACGGTCAGTGATATACTGAAACACGTAGAATATATATGTGCGCTGGTTGGAACGGATCATATCGGACTTGGTTCCGATCTTGACGGGATGGATAACACACCTATAAAGGACATATGTGACGTCACTATACTTATAGATGCCCTATACAGGGCAAACTACAAGGAAGATGATATAAGAAAAATATGCGGCGGAAATTTCCTGCGTGTGCTTCTGGAGGTAATGAAATGATGAATAAGATCACACCGATCACATTTGAAAACGGTAAACTCATCCTGATAGACCAAAGAAAGCTTTTCGAAAAGGAAGAGCTGTATACATGCAATACGCTTTTTGATGTGCATTTCGCCATCAGGGATATGATAGTCAGAGGCGCGCCTGCCATAGGAGTAGCCGCCGGTTACGGGATGTACATGAAAGCTCTGTCTGTCCTGACGGAAGACAGGGATATCTTTCTTCTGGAAATGAAGAAAGCAGGTGAATATCTGGATTCCTCGCGTCCCACTGCAGTGAATCTGTCATATGCAATAAACAGGATGATAAGCGTCATTCAGCAGAACAGCAGTACAGTATCAGAAATCAAAAAGATGCTTTATGAAGAAGCCGTGAAGATACATAGAGAAGATGAAAAAGCCAACAGGATGATAGGTGAAAACATGCTTTCGGTACTGAAAGGCTCTAAAACGATCCTGACCGTATGTAATGCAGGGATACTTGCCACAACGGCATATGGAACAGCCACGGCTGCCATATATCTTGCCAGGGAAAGAGGACAGGATATTAAGGTATATGCATGTGAAACAAGGCCGCGTCTGCAGGGTGCAAGGCTTACATCGTATGAACTCCATAAAAACGGTGTCGATGTCACGGTGATCACTGACGGAATGGTAGCTCATTTACTGAGCCAGGGGGTTGTTGATGCAGTGATAGCCGGATGTGACCGCGTGGCTTCAAACGGAGATACTGCAAACAAGATAGGGACTAAAAACATATCCATTGTCGCCAGGTACTATAACATCCCTATGTATATAGCATGCCCCACATCCACTATAGACATGGCAATAAAAGACGGAAGCGCAATAAAGATAGAAGAGAGGGACGAACGCGAAGTAACGCATATAAGCGGAGTCCGCATCGTTCCTGAAGGAGTCAAAGTATATAACCCATCATTCGATGTTACGGAATGCAAAAATATAACCGCCATTGTGACTGAAAAGGGAATCGCTTATCCTCCTTATACCGATTCGCTTAAGATTCTGAATATTTAAATTTTGTGAACTTTAGATCAAAAGTGTTGTATTTGCCACGACCCTTTGCTATAGTTGTAGCCATTGCAGTCATTTAAAATATCTGCATGGAGGTTAAGTGAGATGACGGGATACAACTGGAAGAAAATAATAGAGGATTACGATAGCAATTCTGCTATATTCGATTCCATTAAAAATAATACGGATAAATTCATATCGAATTATGAAGACCATGTGGAATGGAAAGCAGGCTGGGGACATGATTTCCACTGCGATCACTGTTCAGGTCCGTTAAAATTCGAAACCAATATAAGAGGTTCTTATACATGTACGATATGCGGGAAAGAAAATAAAGGCGATCACAAGGATTGGGCATGGGTTGCTGCTTACAGGGGTACAAGCTGTGCTTATGTAAAATATGCGGGAATATTATACAGCCTTACCAAAAACGAGAAATACCTCACATATATACGTAAAGTGATGAATTTCCTCGCAGATAATTACAATGAATTCGAAGCATATGCACCAAATCTCAGATTCCTGGGAAGATACACGGGGCTTGGATTGTCGGATGCATCAAACACGATGAGTCTTCTTTACGGACTTGATGCTGCACAGGATTATCTTACGAAAGCTGAACTTACGAGATGGCATGATACGTTCTTTGCCCCTCAGGCTGATATGTTTGATCTGTTTGCGAATAAAATATATAACATTCCTCTTTGGCAGAGATGCAGTGAAGCAAATATAGGTGTGTTTTTTAAAGATAAGGATATCATAAACAGAGCGTTTTACTCACGCTTTGGTATTCTGGATCAGTTAAGAAGAGGCGTAACAAAGGATGGCATGTGGTTTGAGACAAGCACTGGTTATCATTTCTTCGGATTGAATGCTACAACTCAACTGCTGATGCTGTGCGAAAGGAACGATGTTATACTGCCTGAACATCAGGAACTTAAGGATTTAGTAGAAAGCCAGTATATGTTCCCTATAAAAGCCATGTTCAGGAACGGATGTATTCCGAATCCCTGCGACAGCGGAATGGATATGAGCATATTTACATATTACACCGCGTATGTTGAAGCCTGTACATTATTCGATAATGAGTATTTCAGAAAAATCGTAGGATACATACAAAAACAGAACCATAATCCAAAAACGCTGGAGCAGATACTGTATGGGATAAATATAGAAGAATGCGATTCATTACCCAGTATTGGTTCAAGTAATTTCGAAGACTCTTTCTGCGCAACACTGAAAAATGAGATCACAGAAGTTTACCTGAAAACAGGTATAAAAACGATATGCCACAGCCATCCGGATGTGATGACGATGGAGCTGGCGTTCTACAACGATCTTGTGTCAAAGGATATAGGGGCAGCAGGCTACAGCTCGGAAATCTTCATGGAATGGCAGCATAAGACTATCGCTCATAATACAGTCATAGTAAATGGGCAGGATCAGACATATACGCCCGTAGGAGAAGGGATATGGCCCGAAGGCATCATAGAATACTACGACGATCATCATGTCAGGGCAAAATCGAAAAATGTTTATGAGTGTGTTGACTTCATACGTGACCTGTCCATAGATAAAAACATTCTGCACGATGAATTCCATGTACAGGCAGCTACCGAACTTGATCTTGACTATGCATTCTATTGCAAAGGGCAGGTCAGGATAACAGATAAATATGAGACTGTTGACAAACTTGGTGACAAAGAAGGTTATCAGCATCTGTTTGACATAAAGAAGGTAAATAATGAGAAGGATGTGACGATCGCTTTTGAACTTGCCGATAAAACCGTATATGTTACAGTCGCTGGCGTAAAAGGATCGAAGATCTTTGTTGTTAACAGCTATGTAGATAACTTCAACGATACAAGATATGGTCTTCTTGTAAGAAGAAACGGAAGATCTGCAACATATAAGGTCACATACAAGTGCGTTTTAAAAACAGTCAAGTAATATGATATATCTAAAAAGAAACAAGCTCATTCAGCAGATGCAATGCATTCTGCTTTTTCTTTTTTGATTTTTCAGTATCGTTATATTGCGCGTACCAGATATATGAGTCAAGAAGATGGAAAAGCAGCTGGTATACTTTTCTTCTTTGTATATTATGCAAAGATGTATCTAAAGCTTTGCCATATCCTTCTATAAATGCATCATTGATCATCCACTGACTGGCAAACTCAAGGTCAGGATCTCCGAAAGTCGCTCTGTCCATATCTATGATCGCAGCTACATCATAAATGTCATTCTTTCTGCTTATCAATACATTTCCTTCCCAAAGA
>JBAYNV010000079.1:0-9340 GCA_041678685.1 Clostridia bacterium | reverse complement strand
TCTCCCCTAAGATATATCGGTCATGAATAATATGATTATGGACCGTATATCATCATCTTTCAATACTATTCGATAAACTGTATCCTGTTTTCCACTTTCCTGTCAAGCCTGCTGTTTACCGTGAAGGCTTCCATAAGGACATCGCAGCAGGATGTTGAGACGGTCTTTATAGGTGCATTCGCTTCCGCGTCACGTTTGCTTATGCCCATGAAGTCATCGATGCTGTTGAAATGATAGTTCTGAAGACCTATGGAGTATATCCTCTTTTCATCCAGAGGTTCGTTTTCAAATGTTATTTCCGTAACGGTTTTACCCGATAAAGAGTATTTGACATGCAGCCCGTGTGAGAACTGATAGAATTCCGTATGCCCTGTCATAAAATCCCTGCTAAATATCGTTCCTATCATAAGCCTGAGCTGTTTTCCCGTGACCTTCAGCCTGTGGATAGCATCATCATATGGGAAACACTCCGTAAAATCCTGATAACGTACTATCGGGCCTAATGCCTTGCTTCTTATGCTCCCTGACGCAAACATCATTATATCCAGTCCCAGGCAGTCTTTTAATATATCCGCACACAGGTCGCCAAGTTCCGTCTCCATGTTTCTCGCAGGATGAGTGAGCTTACGTGCAAATCTGGTTATTATGCGCGTATACTTTTTATCCGTTTCCTTCTTGAAACTTAAAATGAGGTTTTCAAGATCATGATCCACGGGACAGTTTGAACTGTCTATCGGAACGGCTCTCCATTTCCAGCTGTCTATGCAGTTGTTATCTGTATCTATCTCTATGTCGAACCTGCCTATCTGGTCCGTTCCCGTCCCGACCTGCACGATCAGTATGTTATTAACCTGTACGGGCTGATCGAGCAAAGTATGGGTATGGCCTCCGATGATCATGTCGACTCCCCAGTCAGGGTCTAAAAGTGTTGCAAGTTTTTTGTCCTCCTCAAACCCTATATGCGTCAGAAGCACGGTCATGTCTATGTCCACATTGTTATATGAATTGCATATGTGTCCCACTTCCTCTGCTGCTTCGTAAACATCTATGATGGAACCTATAAGGCTGTCCTGTTTTGTCTGAGCAATGATCTCTTCCGTGAGGATCCCTATGAACAGTATCTTCATGCCGTCTATATCGATTATATGGTACGGCTTGAAAAGCCTTGCATGATTTGTTTTTATATACAGATTCGCATTGATGATAGGGAATTTCGCGCATTTTTCAATGAACAGGAGATGCGCTATACCGTAATCCGCTTCATGATTGCCTATCGTGACTATGTCGGGCGATATGAGGTTCATTATTTCTATCGTTGATATCCCTTTATACTCCGAGTCGATCACCGACCCTCTGAACATATCACCGGCGATGGCATATATGGTATTCTTCTCCTGCTGCCTTACCTGATCCACATAACCTGACAGCATGGACACTCCGCCTATGAGCTTCTTGTCTATGTTTTCCGCCATGAAATCCCCGTGCATATCGTTTGAATGCAAAAGAGTAAGTTTTTTTAGATTCCTGTCCAATATCATGCCCCCTGTTTATCTGTAATTCTTTGCTAAATGCTCATATGCCAGTTGATCGAGATTTTTTATGCCTTTTAGAAGAGAAGCTATCCTTGTAAGGTTTTCATAGGACTTCAACCCCTCCCAGCCTGCTCTGCCTGTCACGGTATCCACTTTCCAGCATTCATCGTGTATATTGCTGAATATCGCTCCGGCAACAGTCTCATCGTGAGCGTTCATGAACTCGCCGCCCCAGCACCGCGCTTCAGCCAGGTTGAAAAGTATCGCGTGATGGAATCTGTAATTTTTTTGGAGAGCTGCATCATCCGCATCCTTTGATCCGAGTATCATTTTGATCCATTCGTCATATGCCTTAGCGCCTGCATGATAACCGTCGACTGCAGTCATTTTCATTATACCGCTGCCAAATGACAGCACATCATTCACAGTCAGTGAACGTTTCAGCTTGTCAGAGGGTATTACAAATTTCCATATATCTTTATCATGGATATCCTTGCGGAACATCCCGTTCTGTTCGACAGGACATTGGTTGAATGCCTGGAAGTGGCTCCAGCCTATCAGTGTATCGCCGCCATTATCATAACCTGCTATGATATAGCACTCGGGAACTTCAAATATTCCGAAGGCAAGCACTGGCATATTTCTGTCTATACTGTCAGTTATTCTTTTTTTTATGATATCGATACTGTTTTTACTGTTTTCTATTTCATCATATCCGTATCCGGCCCATGCAAAGCCCCGCTGTATGGCTTTCTCATGAGGTATGGCGATCATAAGATCGGTACTGCTCATGCACAGCGTGGGATGCCATAAAAGAGCAAATGCCATACCGCTTGCTGACAGTATCTCAATATTAGCTGTACGCATGGAATATGATCTGCCATGTGAATATATTGTTTTTATCGGGTAATTTTCTTTTAAAAACTGAAGAAGGGATGCCATACAGGACGGAAACAGGAAACTCTCAGGGGAACGGTCATCACCCGTATGACCGTGAAAACCTACTTTTACTACATCAAGTACTTTCTTGGCTGCCATGATCTCACCTCACAGTGGGTATATTATTCGGACAATAATATTCTATCAAAATGCCTTACACTAATCAAATGCTTGATCGGGTATTTCAATATCATGACAACCCTTTTTTAATGAAATCATAAAGCATGTCAAGTCCTTCTTCCAGCTGCTCCGGAGAAGGGCTGTCATTTTTATCAAACAGGATATCATAGTAATTCAACGTGATGTAGCTTATGATCCTTCCCGTGAAATCCGCAGGATATTTATCCGACAGATTACCGTTTTTTATAGCCGCTTCAATGATCTCTACATATGAACGGCTGATCGCGGGTATAAACTTTTCCTGTACCTCAGTTTTGATATCGCTTTCTTCTTTAGCGTATCTGCTTGCGAATCTATACAGGTCCGGTCGGTCAAGCATAAACTGCATTCCTGCTTTAACCTGGGCTTTCATCATATCAAAAAAGTCATTGTCCTCTTTCTCTATATGCTCCATAATCTTCCCGAAATACTCCCGCTTGATCTTCACCGCATACTGTATGATCGAAAGGTACAGTGCTTTTTTATCGGGAAAATAGTGATAGAAAGTACCTTTTGACGTACCTGATGCTTTTATGATCCTGTTCACAGATGCATCGGTATAGCTGTATTGGCTGAATTCTTTTACTGCAGCATTAAAAATGTCGTCCCTTTTAGACATTACTCATCCTCTTTTTGCGATGTTTTTTCCTCATATTTCTTTTTGATACTGTTCCATACCTTTATCTTTATGAAACCCAGCGCCACTATACCAACTCCTATCAGGACCCACCAGTACCATTCCATTTTAAATTCCTCCTTTTATTCTTTTATTGCAGGCCTTTACGTATCTTAAGCAGCAGCAATGAATATATGACAGCGCATAACAGTACGATAGCGCCTGCATACAGCAGCAGCTGCAGCCACGTCCCGCTTTCTGACAGTATCATGTCATTTGCCCTGTATGCCCAGTAGAAAGGCGACCAGTACAGGAAAATGTGCCATTTGCTTTTTAAAAGCTCATAACCGATGATCGATGCCCCTAGCGGCAGGAACATGAGTTTAACGCTTCCGGCAGCTTCCATCACATCATTGCTGTTTATTCCCTGTGCAAACCCTATTATCATGCTTAAAACAGATGTTACGGCTATAACAACAACCGCCTGCCCTATATTGATACCGCCAAACCCTGTGATAAGCAGACAGGCCACAGTCCAGAAAAGAGAGAACAGCATTCCTGTTATGCTCTTACCTAATACGAATGCTGTCTTTGAGATCGGCGAGACATTCATCGCTCTTACAGTATGATCAGTCTTTTCTTCAAGTATATTCAGTGCGATCAGCATGCCGGCAAAAACCGAGATGAAAAGCAGCAGGATATTGACCATGATCTTCTTGACCGGCGGTGTAGACCTTCCGAATTCGATTATTCTGGAATCAGACTCTTCGACAGGGATATCGGACTCATAAAGGACGTTTATAAGCTTGGCATAATCCAGTAATGATGCCGTTTCATTGCCCTGCATTACTATTACTGATACCCCTCCTTCAGTTACGATGCCGAATACCGCATCACGTTTTTCTACTCTTTCCTGAACATCCGAAGCGTTGTCATATAGTCCGACTTTCGCAAATCGCCCGAAGAACTCCTCCCGTGCGGGATCCTCGTTTCTGACCATTGCAACATTAACAGTGGTATCATTGATGCCTGGAGTTATGACATTTATCGCAATGGCAAATATCAACGGAAGTATAAATATGAAAAGTGACAGTACTTCACGCGTATTCACTTTGATATCTCTTATAAAAACAGTCCATATCTTCCTTAACATGCAGACACCTCCTTTATATGCTTAAAGTTTTCTTGAAACGGATCCTAGTTATGAAAAACAGTATCAGCCCCACAGCTATGAATCCTGCGGATGCGATCCATACATATGCTTTGTCTCCGTTGGATATGATGACTTCCTTAAATCCCTGTATGATAGGATAAGAGGGTATGAATCTTACCCATAACGGATCCCAGCTTGGCATCATATATGAAATGCCCGGCACTATCATAAGCACAAAAACAAAAAAAATCATTCCGAACGCCTGTGAAATATCCTTATAGAAGCTTGAGATCAGAAGCCCCAGCACTGTAGAGAAAAATGCGCTGCTCAGTAAAAGAAGCAGCATAAGGGCATAATCGATACCAAGCCCTAAAAGAGGCACTACGGTTATCAGGCAGGATGCGGTCGATGTGAACAGTACTACTGTTATCTTGCTTAACAGATACTGTGAGACCGAAGATGCTGTCACGGCATAGGCATTTATAACGCCTTCTTTTTTATCGAGAAAAATGTAAGAGGCCATGACGAACATTCCCATCAGACAGCAGTTGAATGCAAGCATGGGAGGGATCGCATTTACTTTATCATTCAAAGCTTCCTCCTTTATCCCAAGCACACGCACTTCCTGTTCATCGAAACGCTGCTCTAAAAGATCAGAATCCGCATTATGAAGTATGCTCAATAAGCTTTTAAGCCGTTGGGTTTCGTAACCCTGCAGGTAATATTCATAGTAAAGCTGGCCGTCATCAGTGATGGATACGACTGCACCTACATTTCTCTTCGTATCTGCCAAATCTATGACATCCTGCCTGTTATCGAATAAATATACTTTTGCATCTTCTTTGGTTATGAGCTTCGCGCTGTATTCCCTGATGCCTGAAGTGATGGTCACGGATTCTGTTTTACCGTCAGTATCCTCAAGAAGCATAGCCTGCATGACGTATTCTGCCGCAGGTTCCGGCATATCAAGATAAACATACTGATCCTGCTGTACGCTTATGTGCTCAGGAATGACAAAAAGCAGGACTATAAGCAGAATGACGGCAAACAACAGCTCTATATAGAAGTAAAAGCTTCTGGTGGCAAGGATGAGTTCTTTTTTAACGCTGCTGAGAAATTTCATTTATACAAGCTCCTTTCCCGTCACTTTGATAAAGATCTCTTCCAGTGTTGCCTCCTTTGTATGCATGGTCAGTATCTCGCGGCTGTCTATTATATGTTTCAAGCGTTCTTTATCTTCAGAAAGTACAGTAGAATATGTTTCCTTCACAGGACTGCCATCACTTACATATTCGACCGCAACCATTTTCTCGCCGTATTTCAGTTTCAGATTCCTTGGTGAGTCAATAAGCTTTATCTCGCCGTCTACGATGAATGCGACACGATTGCACAGTTCATCTGCGATATACATATTATGCGTAGTAAGAAATACAGTGACACCCTTTTCGTTCTGTTTTTTTATTATATTCTTTATCGTTTCTGCGATCGCAGGATCCAGCCCTGTCGTCGGTTCGTCCAGGAACCACAGTTCGGGATCATTTATCATGGATCTGGCAAATGTCAGCCTGTGTTTCATGCCTTTTGAGTACTCTCCTGCTTTGACGTTCTCTTTACCGTCCAGACCGACAAGCTTAATGAGTTCCAGAGGATCACGCGCAGGTACATCAAATAATTTGCTGTAGAAGGCAAGATTCTCCTTTGCAGTAAGTTTGCTGTATACATTTGACTGTTCAAAAGAGACGCCTATGCGGTTGAACATTTCGTTCTTTATATGCCTTATATCATATCCCGCTACACTGGCATTTCCTTTCTGCAGCTTAAGCAATCCGGTCAGTATACCCTGTGTCGTGGATTTACCTGCTCCGGAAGGTCCGAGAAAACCAAAGATCTCTCCTTTTGGTATTTCAAAGCTTACATTTTTTACTGCATAATTTTCATCATTGGAATATGAGTGATACAACCCTTCAACTTTGATCATAGCGTATGACCTCCTAAATATTCAGGCAGATTACTGATAGACCACATGGTCTAGTCTATGTAGTCTATCTTATTCCCAATATATATATTGTCAATACCTATACGATATATTTCTCTTAAGCTTCAGATCTTTCTCCCTATATACATCAGATGCTCAGACCAGCTCAGAAGATCCTCACGCTCGCAGACCTTTTCGCAAAGATCCATCCACGCATCGATAACTTCTTTTGGTTGTGTCATTATGTTTTTCTCGCAAGGTGAAGTAATGCTCTCCTGCCCTAAGAGATGCAGTTTTTCCAGCGGGAACTGAGCCATAAAGGGTAAAATCGAGTTCTGCTTATCAAAAACCGCTTCAGTAAAAGCCTTACCTTTGAAACATGTGTTGTTAAAAAAAGCGTTGTAGTATTCTATTTCCTCAGGAGCCGTTTCAAGCAGGATATCAGGTTTGAATTTCATTGCATAAATGATACCGGAGATCATATTTATGAATGTTACAAATATGGTCCCGCCGGGTTTTAAAAGCGAAAGACTCGCATTGACTGTTTTCTCTCTGTCGGTTTCATTGAGCAGATGATACATAGGTCCCATGAGCAGTACATGATCGAACTGCTCTTTTATAAGACGATCGCATTTTCTTGCATCCCCGCAAACTGTTTTAAGGGCAAGACCGGCTTCCTTTGCACGTTCCGATGCAAATTCCACATTGGCCTTTGAAAGGTCAAAAAGCGTGACGTCACAGCCTTTTGCCGCAAGGTAAAGGGAGTATCTTCCCGGTCCTCCCCCGATGTCGATCACCTTATCTCCCGCTTTGACATATCTGTCGATATAACGGCAGGTAAGCAGAAATTCAGGCCTGTTGTCGATACGTTTCCATTCGCTAAGTACATCCTCATCATAGTAATCTTTTACTATTTTTACAGTATCCATCATATATACCTCAGATCCGGTGTTTTATGTATACTATAGACTAATGTGGCCATCGTGTAAAGACATCAGCCATATGAAATAGAAACATATGGCTGTTTGCCGTAAATTTTATCTATACTTTTACTCAGATATTGAGCAGTTCCTCCAGCCGGCTGTTCACTTCAGTCCAGTTTACTATATTCCAGAAAGCCTCTATGAATTTGCCTCTGTCATTTTTGTAATCCAGATAATATGCATGTTCCCAGACGTCGAGGACCATCAGGATCCGAAACATCGGGTACACATTGGTATTGTGTTTTTCGATCTGCATTATCATAGGTCTCATCGTGCCTCTGCAGAATGCAAGAACAGCCCATCCGGAACCCTCAACGCTCATTGCCGTCTGGGAAAAGATCTTTTTGAATCTCTCAAATGAACCGTACTCTTCGTTTATGACTCTCCCGATCGTTCCGGAAGGTTTCCCTCCTCCGCCTTTAGCCACAGGAGCCATATTCTCCCAGAAGAGTGAATGGAGCAGCTGGCCGCCTACATGAAAGGATAATTCCTTAAAAGTGGCTTTTGTATCAAATTCAGTGTTGTCTTCCCTTGCTTTATCCATTTTCTGCAGGATGGCATTCGCGCCGTTCACATATGCGTTGTGGTGTTTGTCATGATGGAGCTTTAGTAATTCCTCAGATATATAGGGCTCCAGAGCATTGTAGCCGTAGTCAAGATCAGGTAATACATACAGTTTTTTTGTTTCCATTTTTGGTTTCTCCTTGTTTATTTATTCGATACCTATCATTATATCCGTTCCCTCGACTTTGATCGGGTAACTCTTGACATCACTTATCTTTACTTTTATAAAAAACAGTTTTCCGCTTTTTATTGCTTTGCCGTTTGTCACATCATATATTGAACCATGTTTTGGGCATGATATAAGGCTTCCGTTAAGTTTGCCTTCATAAAGGGAACCTCCCATATGAGGGCAGGTATTATCGATAGCGTAATATGAGTTATTGACACTTGTCAGCAGGATCTCCTTGCCGTTTACCGTGACTTTCCTTTTGTTACCGTCGTGTACATCGGTTGTCCGTCCGATTTTTATATATTCCATAAGCTCCTCCATTTATCAGCTACTTGCGTTTTTTACACATAACCTGTATCAATATTCTTTTCTGATGCCGAATTCAGCATTTTCGACCCATTCTTCTGCATGACTTAGCAGCGTAGCCAGTTCATCCAGGACAGCATAATGCTGCTTTTCCTGCCTTACAAGATATTCAAGCAATTCCTTTTCATCCGCGCTCTCTGCTTTTTTCAGATATTCGGTATACAGGTCTATGCTCTGCTGCTCTTTCCCGTAAGCGATCCTGTAAAAGTCCAGCTGGCTGGCTTTTTCCTTACCTGCAAACCTGATGTCCCCGATACCTTCAAATACATTTTTAGCTTTTGTCAGAATTTCCGTGTCTATCAATCGGTATGGTTTTCCACCCATTTTATCGGCTAAGATCCGGGCATGATTCTTTTCATCTTCCGCAAGCATAAGGCAAACGCTGTTCAGTTCATTGTTTGCATTCAGCTTCGCCTGCTGCCTGTAATATTTCTGCCCGTCAAGTTCCATCTTAAGTGCAAATTTCAAATCATTCATGATCACACCCCATATATTTCTGTTTCAGATCACTGCCTATTTGCCGTGTACAAACCCTGGCAGACCGGCAAAGTCTGGATTTATTCCTGCTTGCTCTGTTAATAGCACGTTTTATGCTACAATCACTTTATCTTGACCGCGATCAATATATATTGACAACCATTTACCGCTTATGTAAAAACAAAAGACGGTTCAGGCAGGTTGATCTCATGATATGATATTTTGAAACTTCTGTTTTTCTTATTAATGTCATTATACCATATCTTATCCCTAATTGATATGGTCATCAGTTTAAGGATAGTGTAAACTTGTTTGGGGATTGATAAAATAAAAGAGAAATCCCATTTGAATCTCTCCAGGTTCAGATTATCTACTAAATAGCAGAAAGGACTTCTCTCATGGATATT